>JAOHHD010000005.1 GCA_028117185.1 Luminiphilus sp. | reverse complement strand
AAAACAGGAGAGGTGCTTGCCTCTGCGGGTGTGATGAACCCGCAAATACGCTACGGCGAAGACTTAATGAGCCGAGTGTCTTATGTCATGATGCATCCTGAGGGTGCGGAGCTGCTGACCCTCGCCATCCGCGAGGCAATCAATGGCCTATTGGTGGAGCTGAGTGGCCAAGTCTCAGGGGACATCAACGATATTTTAGAGATTGCCTTGGTGGCCAACCCCATCATGCATCACATCTTGCTCGGCATTAACCCGGTGAACCTCGGCACTGCGCCCTTTGCGCTGACCACCAGCGACGCCATCGATACGCGCGCCATCGAAGTTGGATTAATCGCGCATCCTGAAGCACGACTGTATTGCCTGCCCTGCATTGCAGGTCACGTCGGGGCTGATGCCGCCGGGGTCATTCTGGCAGAGGCACCCCATCGCGAGGAAGGCATGACGCTGGTTGTCGATGTTGGCACCAATGCCGAAATCGTGCTCGCCAATCAAGAGCGCTTACTCGTGTGTTCGAGCCCCACAGGACCTGCTTTTGAAGGCGCACAAATCAGCAGTGGCCAGCGCGCGACGATGGGAGCCATCGAGCGCGTGCGCATCGATCGCGACACATTGGCGCCGCGCTTCAAATGTATTGGCAGTGACCTCTGGTCCAATGAGTCAGGATTTACCGAGGCGATGTCGGGGCATGGTGTCACCGGTATCTGTGGTTCCGGCATCATTGAAGTGGTGGCCGAGATGTATCTGGCTGGCATCATTACCGCAGAGGGCGTGGTCGATGGGGGTCTTGCCGAGCAGACTTCCCGCATACGGCAAGAAGGTCGGACGTGGTCTTATGTGTTACATCTCGCCGACACGACAGATGAGTCTGACGTGGTCGTCACTCAAAATGACGTCAGGCAAATCCAGCTCGCCAAGGCAGCGCTCTACGCGGGCATTAAATTGCTGATGGATGAAATGGGAACCGCCTCGGTGGATCGGATCCGCCTTGCAGGAGCCTTTGGCAGTCATATCAGTGTGAGTCACGCTATGGTGCTCGGGCTGATCCCCGACTGCGATCTCGAGCAGGTCACCTCAGCAGGCAATGCTGCCGGTGCCGGGGCGCGTATGGCACTACTCGATCGCAACGCCCGGTTAGAAATAGCCGATACCATTCGTACCGCCGAGCGTATCGAGACAGCAATCGCCCCCGAATTCCAAAGCCATTTTGTCGGTGCGATGGGGTTACCGCATCAAAGCGACTCGTTTCCGAATTTGTTTTCTCGTATTGCCCCCCCCAAGACCAAGGCAGCCACATCAGACGATGCGCCTAAACGACGGCGTCGACGTAGCGCTCGTTAGCGCGGCTAGTCTCAGCGACTCCGCAGGCGACGATACAAGAGGTCACACCTGCATATCAAAGCGGACGAGGCGCTCCGTGATCGGACCGGCGTGTTGTTTACTGACTAAACGCCCTCTATCGCTGTCTTGTATCCGCTGTCTTGTATCGTGCCTTGCGGTCATACACCGCGTCATCCAAGCGACTGCCAAATAACGAATCAGGCATCATTTCGTAATACGGGTCGTTGGTAGGCGTGGTGCGGCTCCAGTCGACACGCTCTGAGCGATACGCCATTTTCCACACGCCATCGCGACGCTCGTACCGGTCGAGATAGCGCCCCGCAACAATCAGATCGTCAAAGCCGGTCTCGGATTTCACCTTGTGATAGGCATGGAAGTACACCTCACCAAAAGCTTCATCGCCCTCGATCTCGATCAGCGTATTACCGATCATGTGCTGGTTAGCTTCATGATCGCTCAGCGCTGTTATCGCAAAGTCGATGAAAGTGGGTGCATCACTATTGATAAACCCGTATTCACAAAAAGCATCCCCCCAGAATACCGAATGCAGAAGGTCGGCATCCGTGCGATCAAGCCCTCGCATGTACCGACACGACAACTCATAAATCGCTTGTTTATCCAGTAATGTCTGCAATGCGAGATCCATTGGTTGAGCCCCTTTAAACATTTTATTGATTCGCCTTCTGCATCGTCAGTCACATTCATTCTGAGATCAACCGCTATAACAAACACCCAAGGCGGTGCGCGGCAGCTTTTAGGCCATTTGGCTTGTCGTTCTCTATCGGTCTGCGCATACTAACGACATGCAAATGACGACGACCAGCAGGCACCCTCGACACTATGGCGGATAACAGGCCAGCTCCCGGCAGCGCTCGGGCTTCTGGTGCGTTGATCGCCGACGTGTTGGCGTCCGATGTCCACCCCGCTCCCACGCCACTCACCACCCAATCTTATGAGTATCTCGGCGATGCAGACCTAGCCGCCGAGCGTTATACCTGCCCAGATTTTTTCCAACAAGAAATGACCGGTATGTGGTCGCGCTGCTGGCAGTGGGCTTGTCGCGAGGAACACATTCCCACGGTGGGCGATCACTACGTCTACGATATTGGGCCTTACTCAGTGATCATCACGCGGGTGGCAGTAGACGAGATCAAAGCCTTCATTAACAGCTGTACCCACCGCGGCACGCGTCTCTTAAGTGAAGAGGGGCCGGGCGCCGGACATGGCTTTAACTGTCCTTTCCACGGATGGTCTTACCACCTCGATGGCACTCTCAAAGACGTGCCGGGACGGTGGGATTTTCCGCATGTCTGTGAGGCAACCCATTCGCTTGACTCTGTGGGATGTGAAACGTGGCAAGGCTTTATCTTCATCAACCTTGATCCCCATGCGGAGCCGCTGCGCCAGCAGCTTGATGTGATGCCCGAACATTTTTCCCATTTTCCACTGAGTCAGCGCCGTATTCGCCTGCACGTGCAAAAGGAACTGCCTGCGAACTGGAAGGCCGCCCAAGAGGCTTTCATGGAGGCTTATCACAACTTTACGACCCACGATGCTCCCACAGGAGCCAATGCCCAGTACGATATTTTTGGCCCCCACGTGAGTCGCTTCATTCACAGTCTCGGCCACTACTCTCCCGAGGCACTGTCGGATTACCCCGGCGATAAGTGGCGTGCGCCACCGCTGACTGAGCAGGAACTGTTGGCTGGGCTTCCCATCACACAGAGGGCACTGTCAGAGGGTGAAACGGCGCGTGCCGTTGGCGCCCAGCAGCTCCGCGAAGAGCTTGGCACCCAACTCGACGTGGATTTCTCCGCCGTCTCCGATAGCGAAATGCTCGACTCTATTGAATACCATGTCTTTCCCAACGCCTTTTTCTTTCCCGGAATACTCATCTCGATGGCCTATCGGTTTAGGCCCCTCGACGACGATGTGGATCGCTGCCTATTCGAGATCCTGATGCTAGAACCACTTGCAGACGGTGCGACCCACCCAGACCCACCCGAGCCGGTGTATCTCGACGTCGAGCAGTCTTACACGGAAGTTGATGAACTCGCTTGGCTAGGCGCGGTATATGACCAAGACACCAGTAACCTCCACTTACAGCAGCAAGGCCTCAAGACCAGTCGCAAGGGCATCACGCTGGGGAACTATCAAGAAGCGCGCATTCGCCGCTTTCACATGACGCTCGATCACTACTTAGCGCAAGCGCTTGTACCGCAGGGCAGTAATGACTGATGGTCATGGCGCTTGAGACTCGGGGTCTTCCCCGTAAACTGATGCGTCGTTTACCGCGTATCATTCACTACATTACGCCACGGAGCACGTCACTATGAAACTCGGATTTCTTCTCGGTTACTCAGGTAAACAGATTCATATTCCGTTGGACCTGATTAAAACAGCCGAGTCTATGGGGTATGACTCCGTGTGGACCGCAGAGGCCTATGGTAACGACGCCGTGACCTCTGCTACTTGGGTTCTCGCCAACACCAGTAAAATCCGAGTGGGTACGGCCATTATGCAAATGCCGGCGAGAACGCCTGCCATGTGTGCCATGACGGCTATGTCACTCGATCAACTCTCTGGCGGCAGATTTATTGTTGGTTTGGGTGCGTCAGGACCGCAAGTCGTCGAAGGATGGCATGGCGTGCCCTACGGCAAACCCGTTACCCGAACCAAAGAATATATTCAGATCATGCGCAAGATCTTTAAGCGCGAAGGACCTGTCGAACTCGATGGCAAAATGTACCAGCTGCCCAACACTGGAGAAGGGACTACCGGGCTAGGCAAACCACTTAAGTCGATCTTAGCGGCGAGCGAGAATATTCCGATTTACACCGCTTCGATCACGCCCGCCGGATTACGCTGCGCCGGTGAAGTGGGTGACGGCGTATTTCCCGTTTGGATGGATCCCACAAAATACGCCGTGATCGGTGAGTCAATTGAACAAGGCTTTGAGAAAGCAGGCAACGGCAAGAGTCTCAAGGATTTCGATGTGGCACCCTTTGTCACGGTGGCGATGAACGACGACCTTGATGCCGCCTATGACTCCTTGCGACCTTGGCTGGCACTCTACATCGGCGGAATGGGGGCAAAAGATAAAAACTTCTATCACGAGTATGCCACGCGACTGGGCTATGGCGATGCCGCTGATGAGATTCAGGCGCTCTACCTCAGTGGGAAAAAACAAGAAGCCGAAGCCAAGGTGCCCAACGCACTGCTGGACGACGTCTCACTCATAGGGCCCCGCGGGCGCATTATTGAACGTTTGCAGGTATGGAAAGAAGCTGGCAAGCGGGGTGAAGTGGGCAGTATGTTACTCGGCGTACAAGACCCTGAGGTACTAGCGCTTTTCGCACAAGAAATGCTGTAAGGCGCCTCGTGAGCACAATGATGCCAGTCGATGGTGCCTGCTTGTGCGGCGACATCACGTGGGAGGCCACGCTCGACACTGAGCTTGTGGTCGTGTGCCATTGCGGCGATTGCCAGACGGTGGGCGCCTCAGCCTTCCAGTTTGCCGCGCGCATCAGCCGCAAGCATTTTAACCTGACCAACGGCACGCTTAACGCTTATATCAAAACAGCTGAAAGCGGTCGGGCACGCGCCATGAGCTTTTGTGGACGTTGCGCGACGATGATTCATACCAGCAACACCGATGGCACCGGCCCCCTCTCTGTGAGACTCGGCGGGTGCCGGCAAAAACACGCGTTAACGCCGCGGTTTCAGATTTGGTGCCAGTCATCATTGCCTTGGGTTGAGATCGAAGCGGGCGTGCGCCTGCCCAGACAGACTTGAGCCCCCTCAGGGTGACAAGCGTCGGCTAGCGCAAGTAGCGAGTAGCCCGCCCGAGCTCCCCAACACCTAGTTCAAAAACCCTGCTCCTTCAGCTGGCAGTTCTGACTCGAAGATTTTAAAAATCTTCGCCTCCCCCTGCACGCGATCGCTCCTGGGCGACACACCCATATATTTGCGATAACAACGACTGAAATGGGTGGTGGAAACGAATCCGCACATCGATGTAATTTCGACAATCGAGCGAGACGTTTGCTTGAGCAGACGCCGCGCTCGATCAAGCCGCAATTTTAAGTAGTAACGTGAAGGGGTACTGTGCAGATGCTTTAAAAAAAGCCTCTCCAGCTGCCGACGAGACAGGCTGACATAGTCTGCCAGCTCCTGCAGTGTAATGGGCTCTTCTAAATTAGCCTCCATTAACTGCAAAACCTCTTTGAGTTTGGGTTGCACATCGCCCTTTCTCGACCACATCGGGATGACTTGCATCTCAGCGTCTGACCGATGGCGCTCGCAGATCAGCATGTCGGCGACACCGTCAACCAAAGACTGGGGATGCCGCTTAGCGATCATCGCTAACATCATATGCAGGGGAACAGTGCCTCCACTGCAGGTCAATCGATCGCGGTCAATCGTATAGAGGTGGGAGTTGAAATCGATGGCAGGAAATTGCTCGGTGAGCAACGTTAAACAGTCCCAGTGAGCACTGCACTGATAACCGTTCAGCAACCCTGCGCTGGCCAGTGCATAGGACCCCGTGCAGAGCGCACCCAACTGCACGCCCTTTTGCGCCTGCTTCCGCAGCCAGGCAAGATCTGCTCGTTGCACGGTTTGTTCGATATCGATCCCGCCGACGACAATGATGAGGTCTAGGTTGACTTCATCCGTTAGCGTGTAATCGAGGGCGACGCGAATACCGTCACTGCTCACCTGATCCCGCTCTCCCGAACCAATTAAATACCAGCTATACAGCGCGGTATCAGAGAGCAAATTGGCCACTCTCAGTGGATCGATGGCACTGGAGAGTGAGATCAGTGTGAACTGATCCATCAACAAAAAGCCCACGCGCTTAGCTGGTGAGTTGAACGCCCGCGTCTGCTCCATGCTGCCTCTCCAGATTACGCGATAACTGGCACCTCAGCTTCGGACACGCTCGTTGGCTGGATCGAGCAGGGCTCGATAGCCGACAGAGACAATCTTGGCCGGGAAGAAGCAGCCAAAATATTCCATTAGCACCGTCTCGCCTTCTTTAGCGCGATCAGTGGGGAGGTACCCCATCGCGATATTCTGGCCTAAAGACGGTCCAAAAGCGACACTTGTGGTGTAAGAACGACGCCCATGAGTGTCAATGATCACCTCGTGGGTCTCTGGATCGAGCAGAGGCCAGTGTCCAACCGGGTAGCGGACCACCCCGTTCTCGTCGGTTGTATCCTCCAGCACAAACGTACACAAATAGGCCGCCTGCTCAGGTAATTCACGCTGGGCAACGTACGCGTCTTTACCGTGGAAATCCGCGGCTTTGACTTTGGGCCGCGACAGTCCGGCTTCGTAAAGGTTGTAATCGGTCTCCAAGTCATCGTTTTGGAGGCGCAAACTCTTCTCCAAACGCCGGCTATTAGCGTAAGTTTCGATACCAACCGGCGTGACACCCAATGCAAAGAGTGCGTCCCACAAGCCAAGTCCTTCGCCAAAGGGGAAGTACAGCTCCCAGCCTTGCTCACCGACATAAGAGATACGGAAAGCCCAAATCGTCACGCCCTGAACGTTGATTTCCTTTGCCGTGGCATAGGGAAACGCTTCATGGGAGACGCTCTCGGGATCATCCATCAGTTTTTGCAACGTGATGCGGGCTTCGGGGCCCCAAAGACCCAGCGTCGCAATCTGTTCGGTCTGATCGACAAAGGTCACATCACTCAGCGCGAGCTTGTCGCACATGCGCTTCATCCAAACATAGTCACGATGCCCCGTATCACCGCCACAGATGACCCTAAAACTGTCTTGTGTGAGGCGAATAATCGTTAAGTCGGAGTGAATGCCACCGGTTTGGTCGAGGAAGTGGGTGTAAACCCCCTTGCCGACAGGCGTATCGGTACCGACTTTGGCTACCGAACAAAACTCCAGCAGCGCTTCAGCATCCCCACCCACCACATCGAAAATGGCAAAATGAGACAAGTTAATCATGCCCACGCCGTCACTCAGTGCAAGGTGCTCCGCATTGGAGACCTCCCAAAAGTGACGGTTATCCCACTCTGCAGCACGCGTCGGCACGCGATCGCGGTAGGTCTCAAGCAGCGTTGCCTCATTGGCTGCGTAGCCATAGGCCCGCTCCCAGCCAGCGACTTCCATGAAGTAGCCACCCAGCGCCACTTCGCGCTCATAAAACGGGCTGGTGCGCATTTGCCGTGACGACGCGTAAGGCTCTCGCGGGTGCACCGCTGGCGTATAGATCTTTTGCGCCACCTCGTAACTGCGGTTGCGAATAAATTCGTCAGTCAGTTGCACCGGGTAATGCCGCGCCGGGTCAACCCCATGCGGGTCCATCTCGGTGCGACCTTTAGTCATCCAATCTGCCAATAACTTGCCAGCACCGGGTCCATCCTTCACCCAAACGGCCTCGCACAACCACAAGCCTCTGACATCGGGGGCTTCCCCGATAATCGAGCCGCCATCAGTTGTTACCGACAACAAGCCGTTAAAGGAGCGACGCTCTTCCCAAGGCAGATCCGCCAAGACTGGGGTCAGTTCAACGGAGCGCTCAAACGCCTCGATGACTTGATCCAACGACAGATCATTCATAGAGGGCGACATCCGCGCGTCCTCAGGTTCCGAAATCGCGCTAGCCTCAACAATGCGAGGCTCAAAAGGCTCGTAATAACCCCACTCTAATAGACCGCCCTCTGGCGTTGTCGGATCGCCGGTATCGCGCACATAAGCGCTGTTACCCTGATCGCGAAACAAGGGATAAACGATATCTTTTCCAGTATCCTCAAGGGCATCCCAGGGCCCGAAAAATAGCAGTGGATGTTCGACTGGCATTAGTGGCAATTTAATCTTTGCCGTCTCTGACACCAGTGAACCCCAAATGCCCGCACTCAGCACAACGTGATCGGCCATGATGGTGCCTTTGGCGGTTTTCACGCCAACCGCCCGACCGTTCTCGACAATAATCTCTTCCGCGGGCGTATAGGGGAAGGCTTTCAGTTTGCCTGCCGCGACCGCCTCATCTACCAGATCGCCCGCGACTTTCTGCGACCGGGGCGTCACGAGTCCCGCGTCGGGGTCCCACATGGCACACTCGATGGTGTCTTCTTCTAATAACGGAAAGCGCTCTTTGGCTTCCGCTGCGGTAATCATGTGTGCATTGGTACCAAAAGCTTTACCTGAAGCCACTTTGCGCAACAGCTCTTGCACCTGAGCATCGTCACCCTTGCGCGCGACTTCCATGCCACCTATCTCAATAAAGTTGCCTCGCGACTTGTAAAACTCACGACTATAGGTGCTGGTGAAAACCGTTAGCTTGTCGTGAGAGGTCATGTAACAGAAATCAGAGGCATGGGAAGTTGAGCCAATGTCTGTCGGTATCGCCGACTTTTCTAGCCCGACAATGTCATCCCAACCGGCTTCGACCAGGTGATGTGCCACCGAGGCGCCCACAATGCCGCCTTGACCGATGATCACCACTCGCGCTTTTTCGGGTAAAGCTGCCATAAGATCTCCTGTGCTCTGTGCTAATGATGTTCGCGTGAAATGGCGCTAACAGATCACGGAAGTCGCCATTTTTAACTTGTTTTTCATCCTACTCGAGATGCTCCATCCTCTCTGAGTACTGTTGCGCATTGGGCGCTTTCTTTGCTGACGGCGCTATCTCAAATCCGACACACGTGTGACCAAAAGCGTCACGCTCAACGCGCTTTTTCCGCTAGAGCGCCGCTAGCGCTGCATGCACCGCTGCATCGACACAATCAGGCTTGTCGGCGGCAATATTCGACAGCTCTTTGAGCATCACAGGCGTCCAAAATTGACGCATATGATGGCTCACTTGCCCCGCCACATCCTCGCGTGAGGGCACGCCACCGGCAATTTGATTCGCCATCCTGACCAAGTGTTCTTGATGATATTCCATCACTGGTTCACGCTGACGCTGGTGCAGACACCGGCCGAATTTGCACCGCGGTCACTTTATATTCTGGGCAGTTGGTCGCCCAATCCGAATTGTCCGTGGTAATCACATTTGTCCCGCTCACCGGATGATGGAAGGTGGTATACACCACGCCTGCGGGAATATCGTCACTGATGCGCACACGCATTTTGGTTTGCCCAGCTCGACTGGCAATCTCTACCCAATCGCCCTCTTTCACGCCACGGGCCTCAGCATCCGCTTCGTGAATATCCAGCAGATCCTCAGAATGCCAGACGATATTCTCGGTTCTCCGCGTTTGTGCACCGACATTGTATTGACTCAGAATCCGCCCGGTCGTTAACAAAAGCGGAAACTTGCGTGTCGATCGCTCATCAGTGGGCACATATGGGGTGGTCATAAACTGCCCCTCACCGCGCACAAATCGATCCTTATGCATGATCGGGGTTCCGGTGGGTGCCTGCTCGTTACAGGGCCATTGCACGCTGCCTAATTTATCCAGCAGGTCAAAGGAGACGCCGGCAAACGTGGGCGTCAGTTCGGCAATCTCATCCATAATCTCTGCCGCGCTGTCGTAGGGCATGGGATAGCCCATCGCCTCGCTCAGCGCACACGTTGCCTCCCACTCTGAACGTCCTGTTCGAGAAGTCATCACGGGGCGCACACGATTAATACGCCGCTCAGCGTTGGTAAAGGTCCCGTCTTTTTCGAGGAATGACGTACCGGGGAGGAACACATGCGCAAACTGTGCGGTCTCGTTCAAAAACAAATCCTGCACGATGACGCAATCCATAGCAGTGAGCGCTGCCGCAACATGCTGCGTATTGGGATCAGATTGGGCAATATCTTCGCCCTGAATATAGAGCCCCTTGAACCCTCCACTCACCGCAGAATCGAGCATATTGGGTATTCGCATACCGGGATCTTCGCGCAGTTCGACACCCCAAATCTGTGAAAACTGCTCGCGGACCGTGTCATCAGACACATGGCGATACCCGACAAACTCATGGGGAAAAGATCCCATATCGCAGGAACCCTGAACATTGTTTTGGCCACGGAGCGGATTCACTCCCACACCCAGCCGGCCAATATTGCCCGTCGCCATCGCCAAATTCGCCATGGCCATGACCATCGTTGAACCTTGAGAGTGTTCAGTGACGCCCAATCCGTAATAAATAGCGCCATTGTTAGCCGTCGCGAACGTCCGCGCTGCCGCACGCAGGGTTGCTGCAGGGACGCCGGTAACAGCCTCCAACGCTTCGGGGCTGTTTTCAGGTAGACGGATAAAATCTTCCCAGGCTTTAAACGATGCACGATCGCAACGCTCAGCAACAAAAGCCTCATCGATTAATCCTTCGCTAGCCACCACGTGGGAAATCGCGTTGAGAACGGCCACATTAGTGCCGGGTAATAGCTGTAAATGATGCTCCGCACTCACGTGAGGCGAACGAACAAGGTCAATGGAGCGGGGATCAATCACAATAAGATCTGCGCCCTCTCGCAGCCTACGCTTCATCCGCGAGCCAAATACTGGGTGCGCGTCGGTGGGGTTGGCACCAATCACCATCATCACGTCGGCGTGCTGCACTGATGCAAAGTCTTGCGTGCCCGCACTGGTGCCGAAGGTCTGTTTTAGGCCATAGCCAGTGGGTGAGTGGCACACGCGTGCACAAGTGTCGACGTTGTTGGTGCCGAATGCGGCGCGGACCATTTTCTGCACCACATAGACTTCTTCATTCGTGCAGCGCGAGGACGTGATCCCCCCGATGGCATCAACGCCGTGGCTGGCCTTGATGGCATTAAAACGATCCGCAGCGAAACCAATCGCCTCCTCCCAACTGACCTCTTGCCACGCTGCGTCGATGCTGTCGCGAATCATCGGTGTGGTAATGCGATCTTGATGCTGCGCATAGCCCCAAGCGAATCGCCCTTTCACACAAGAGTGCCCGGCATTGGCGCCGCCTTGCTTATCCGGCACCATGCGCACCACTTCATCACCACGCAACTCGGCAACAAACGAACACCCCACACCACAGTAAGCGCAGGTGGTTTTGACCTTGCGACTGGGCACACCCAGCTCAATAACGCTCTTCTCTTGCAGCGTGGCCGTAGGACAAGCCTGAACGCAAGCGCCACAAGACACACACTCGCTCTCTAAAAAGGGTTGCTGCTCGCTCGGTGATACGCGCGAGCCAAATCCGCGACCTGCGATGGTCAGAGCAAACGTACCTTGCACCTCTGAACACGCACGAACACATCGACTACAAACGATGCACTTACTGGTATCAAAGGTGAAGTAGGGATTGGACTCATCCTTAACACCCTCGAGATGATTCGCTCCTTCCATACCGTAACGAACATCACGTAGCCCGACTGCACCGGCCATATCCTGCAGTTCGCAGTCACCATTAGCCGGGCAGGTTAAACAGTCCAACGGGTGATCTGAAATATAGAGTTCCATCACTCCTTTTCGTAATTTGTCGAGGCGAGGAGTTTGCGTCTTGACCGACATACCTTCTTGGCAGGGCGTCGTGCAGGAAGCAGGGGTGCCATTGCGTCCTTCGATCTCGACCAAGCACAACCGGCAGGAACCAAAGGCTTCAACATTATCGGTGGCACATAGCTTAGGTATGTTGGCGCCGGCGATGGCGGCCGCGCGCATCACTGAGGTCCCCTCGGGCACAGTAACGGGCATACCGTCAATGTGAACAGTGACTGCGACCTCAGAATGCAGTGCAGGCGTACCATAATCCTGCGACAGATCGAGCTGAGCGGGGTCAAATTGCTGAACCATATTCATTGCATCACCCTCAACCCGTGGCAATCACGGGTGATTGAAAATCTTCCGGAAATTGATTGATCGCGCTGAGGACTGGATTGGGCGTCAAGCCGCCCATGGCGCACAGAGAGCCCTGCGTCATCACGTCGCACAAATCGCGCAGCAGCGCCGTGTTACCTGCGACGTCCTTCCCAGCGCGAATCTTGTCAATGGTCTCAACACCCCTGACTGCCCCTATTCGACAGGGCGTGCACTTGCCACAGGATTCTTCTACGCAGAAATCCATCGCAAAACGCGCCTGCTCAGCCATGTTCACCGTCTCGTCAAACACGACAATCCCGCCGTGACCAATCATGCCTCCCGCAGCAGCCAATGCCTCATAAGTCATCGCCACATCGAGCTTGTCATCCGGCAGGTAAGCACCAAGGGGGCCACCTAGCTGGACAGCCCTGACCGGTCTGCCCGAGCGAGTCCCGCCGCCAAAATCACTGACTAACGCTCGTGCTGTAATACCAAACGCAGTCTCAACAATGCCGCCGTGGGCGATATTGCCCGCCAACTGAAATACCTGTGTTCCGAGGGAGCGCTCTTTCCCCAGTGCGGCATAAGCCTCTGCACCGCGCGCCAAAATGGAGGGCACACTGGCGATCGTCAATACATTGTTAATGACCGTCGGCGTGCCAAACAAACCCTTGATTGCAGGCAGTGGTGGCTTGGCACGAACCACGCCGCGGCGCCCTTCAAGGCTCTCGAGCATGGCAGTTTCTTCTCCACACACGTACGATCCCGCACCGATCCGAATCTCGACATCGAAGGCGACCTTTGCGCCGAGAATATCGTCACCCAACCAGTTGCGCTCCCGGGCAATCTCGATCGCTGCCTGCAACGTTGCGATAGCGTCTGGATATTCTGATCGAAGATAGATCAAACCTCGATCGGCGCCCACCGCATGCGCCGCAATCGTCATCCCCTCCAACAAACAAAAAGGATCACCTTCCATCAACATGCGGTCAGCGAAGGTCCCGCTATCGCCCTCATCAGCATTGACACAAATATACTTGTGGGGTGTCGCGTCACGCGACTCGCCCGCATGGGGCTGCGCCGACTGATCGGCTACCGTGCGCCACTTAATGCCGGCTGGGAATCCCGCTCCACCGCGGCCGCGCAAACCCGAGGCAGTGATCATATCGACGACGGCATCGCCGCTCACAGAAAGCGCGTTTTGCAGTCCGATTAAACCCCCGTGACGGAGATAATCATCTGGATCCAAGGGGTCAGTGACACCAACACGCTCATAGATCCAGCGATTTTGCCGAGCAAGGTAATCAATCTCTTCAACCGGACCCACAAAGTACTCACTGTCCTCTGAGGGCAGGGCTCGCTCGATCTGCGCCGCCGTCACATTGCACCAACCGACTCGTATACCGTCACGCGTCTCAGCGCGCTCAACAAGGGGCTCCATCCACAACATGCCACGGCTACCATTACGAACCACCGTTTCACCGCGAGCGGTGAGTGCAGCCGCAACCGCATCAGCGCCCATAGATCGGGCTGCTGCATCACGCGGTACGAACCAAATACTCATAGCTGCCTCTCTCGCACTTGTGCTGCATCGACGGCCTCAAACAGGCGCGCTACATCTGCGCAACCAATGAGCTCGCCATCCACCATCGCTGCGGGCCCTAATGCACAGTTACCTAAGCAAAAAATAGGCTCATCAACGCCCGTGAGCGTCGCCAATTCGGGGTTAGCCTCGCAGGCGGCAGACCATTCCGCCTTTAGCGCGCGTGCCCCAACCGCTTGGCAGGCTTCGGCTGCACAAAGACGCACCGGTACGGCAGGTGGCGGGGCCTCACGCAGATCAGCGTAGAAAGTGAAGACGCCATGGACATCGGCGCGAGACACATTGCAGGCGTCAGCGATCAGCGCAATCGCATCGCCATAGACATAGCCAAAGTGTGCCTGCACGGCTTGCAAACACAGCAAGACCGGACCCGACTCCGCCGCGACAATCGGCGCAATCACGGCTGCAGCTTCCTTGGCATTCCATTCAGTGTGGCCTGTGATACTCATGACGCGACGCAATCTCCCCCAGCATACACATTTAACCGGTCATCCCGGGTAAACCCCAACAGCACCAGCCCATGTGCTCGCGCCAGATCAACAGCCAGCGTGGTCGGCCCCGACACCGCAACAATCCCTGCTACACAGGCTCGTAAGGCTTTCGCCACGATCTCGTAAGACACCCGCCCACTCACCACAAGTAGATGATCAGTGAGCGGATATTGGCCTGCCAAGAAGGCGCTGCCAATCACCTTATCGACCGCATTATGGCGCCCTACGTCTTCTCGTACCACTACTACCGCCTTACTGGGTGAGACGAGGGCCGCTGCATGCAACGCGCCCGTCAAATCAAACATTTTCTGCTCTGTCCGCATTGCAGCAACCAGCTGATGCGCCTGCTGCGGCGTGAGCTGCCAGCCTTGCGTGTGAAGCGGCGCCCGCGGTGCGGGGGTCGTTTCAATGACCTCCGCGCTGCAGATCCCACAAGAACTCGACGTCAGATAGGCGCGCGGTCTTGGCGATACCACTGTCTCAATCAGCGACAGCGACACCGTATCAACCGCTGTCGCATCAACGGCGCCCGCCGCGGCAGCACCCATCCGCTCAACCGCGAGCAGATCACTGCGGGCGGTCAGGTCTGTCTCACTGGCGAGCCAACCAACCGCCAGCTCTTCATCGTGCCCCGGTGTTCGCATTGTGGTAGCCACCGCCTCCCCGTTCACCATGACGGATAAAGGCGCCTCTACCACAACCGGATCGAACGCTTCTTCAGATTGTGCGCCGGCGGCCGTTACAGCGCTCACGCGCCGAACCGGTCTTTGATCCGTCGCGTGGAGCACCACTAAAAGAGGCCTACCACCTGTCCATTAACCACGTCGATCTGCTCGCTAGCAGGTACCTTTGGCAAACCTGGCATGGTCATGACGTCACCGCAAATGGCGACAACGAATCCGGCACCGACTGACAGCCGCACCTCTCGTATGTCCATAACATGCTGCGAGGGAGCCCCCTTGAGTGCAGGATCAGTCGAAAAAGAGTAAGGCGTTTTCGCAATGCAAACGGGCAAATGGCCATAGCCGCCATCGCTCAGCTCTTTCAAACGATCACGCACTTTGGAGCTGCCGGTAATTTCTGCGGCGCCGTAGATCTTCGTCGCCACCAACTCTATTTTTTCCCAGAGCGAGGCTTCATTGGGATAGACGAAAGACGCGTGCGGCGAATTGGCCGGCGTGCTATCACCTTCACACAATGCTGCGACCATGTGCGCCAGCTCAGTGGCACCTGCACCGCCATTGGCCCAGTGGCTGGACAGTGCCACTTGCACGCCTAGCGCCTTACAGTGGTCCATCACAAGGTCCACCTCAGCCTGCGTATCGCTGACAAACTGGTTAATGGAGACAACCACAGGAACGCCATAATTGTCCCGTAGATTACTGATATGGCGATCAAGGTTCGCCAGACCAGCCTGCAGCGCCGACAGGTTTTCATCTGTCAGATTTTCTCTGGCAACACCACCGTGGAATTTAAGCGCCCGAATCGTCGCCACCAAGACACCTGCCGAGGGACGGATACCCGCCGATCGACATTTGATGTCAATAAACTTTTCAGCCCCCAGGTCAGCACCAAATCCCGCCTCGGTGACAACATAATCGGCCAGACGCAGCCCCGCCATGGTGGCGATCACGGTGTTGCAACCGTGTGCAATGTTGGCAAAAGGCCCTCCGTGAACAAAGGCTGGCGTGCCCTCTAGGGTTTGCACTAAGTTCGGCGACAGCGCGTCTTTCAGAATCGCGGTCAGGGCGCCTGCTGCCTTGAGATCTTGTGCCGTAATCGGCTCACGCTCGCGTGTGTAGCCGACAACAATGCGACCTAGCCGTTCTTTCAGGTCATCAAGATCAGTTGCCAGACAAAAGATCGCCATGATTTCGGAAGCCACCACAATGTCAAAACCATCCTGTCGAGGGTAGCCGTTGCCCGGTCCGCCCAGTGAGACGGTAATGTCTCGCAGCGCTCGATCATTCATGTCGAGCACCCGCTTCCACGTGACCCGGCGAACATCAATACCCAACGCGTTGCCGTGGTGCACATGATTGTCGAGTAACGCGGCCAGTAAATTGTTAGCCACCCCGATGGCGTGCAGATCACCATTGAAGTGAAGGTTAATATCCTCCATCGGAATCACCTGCGCGTAACCACCGCCCGCTGCACCGCCCTTCATACCAAAGACAGGACCGAGAGAGGGCTCACGCAGGCAGATGACAGCGTCTTTGCCAATGTGACGCAGCGCATCGCCCAACCCCACCGTGGTGGTGGTCTTGCCTTCACCTGCCGGCGTTGGGCTGACCGCTGTCACTAGAATCATCCTGGCGCTCTCGCGCACTGGCTGCTCGAGCAACCAATTTAAATTCACCTTGCCCTTTATCCGGCCATAAGGCTCGAGCGCCTCATCGGGTATCTGCAGCTTATCCGCGATCTGTGTAATAGGTTGAGGGGTTGCCGCTTGAGCGATTTCAATATCCGATGCCATGTGCGTGTGCTCCAGTGGAGTAGGTCGATTTCTAGGGCTATGTTAATTAACTTGAACTGGCGATTTAGCGAGCGTGTGGGCCTATCCCTGATGGATCTTTTCCCTGAGCGATCTCTGCTGACCAGCAATGTGCACCGTGGCAATGAAGTCAGCTGATGGGCGGCCGTCGCGACTGTCACAAGTCCGATACTGCTGTGTCATTATTAACCCTCCCATTGCCAATACATCTACAATGCGCCCTCCCGAAATAAAGGCCGGGGGCACCTGTGCGCGCTGCCCGAGTAGACCCTTGTGGTCATACCCTCGGCGCGCGCCATTATTGTGAGATTCTGTGGGCATGGCAAACGCAAAAAAGCGCAAAATCGCCACCCCTCAAAAAGTGTCGTTTTTTGATGCGCAGATGTCGCTGCAGAGCCCGTCTAGATGGCATTTTTTGGTTTATTTCGGCGCGCAATCTCCCACTTGAAAGCGAACGCTAACAAACGAGGCCTGCGGGACTGCAACGGAGCGCCTGTGAATGCTGCTTTAAGGACACCCGTTAAGCGTAGTCAGGCAAACGTTTTGCGGAGTCGAAGACATAAAATGCTCAGCCCAAGATCAATGAGCCCGCAATATCCAACCGCATAGTCGCTCCACTAGGTATCGCCCTTGCGCAACGGCTTATTAGTCTCCAGTCACGCGATACCGTGCACTAACAACCGAAAATACCGCCCATGGCGAACTGCTGGATAAGTTGAATTGGCGTCTTGCGCGAGCCTATCTGGGCGACTCCGACCTGACCGCCACATCAATCAGTCAGATACTGGGGTTCGCAGAATGTGCCAGCTTCACTCGCTCCCTGTGCACGCCGGTCTATGTGCACGCTGGTCTATGTGCACGCTGGTCTAGTGGTGCCGCCCCATCCTAGTACCGCAAAAATCATCACGTGATGACGTGGCTCATATCGGGATAGCAACTCATCTCATATTGGTTATCGCGACAAGGCTGACACGATGGCCGGCATCCTCGTTCAGCGACTGCGTTGATGCCTCGGCAATTTGCTCAATGTCGGCACCGTGCAGGTTTCTCCAGCACGATTGACACAAGGTGGCTGACTCATTACTCGGTCATTCATTTTCGCAAGTGGCATTAAATGCTATTGCCAGAGACTGTCACTTCTGTAGCGTGTCGTTAGCTAACCGCGATGCAGCTGCCGGTAAAGCAAATGAGAGGCTTTCGCATACGGCTTTCGCATACGACTATGACGCTCACTAGTGAGACCATTTACGGAGAATTCGATATGATCAAGCTGCTCTTTACTTTTGCACTGGGTTTGGGCATCGCACTGACTGTTGCCTGCTCACCCAAAACGGAAGAGGCCTCTGCGCCGCCGACAACCGCCAATGATGATGGACCCAATCTCGCCGCCCTCCACGCCGACGACACGGGCGATAAGATTCCGGTGACACTCGAGAACTATGAGGTCGCAGAGAGCGACTTGGCGTTCCACAACGTTACTAAGCTCGTTGGGATGAACACCTTCTTTCACTTCCCTACCGGCGCGTTTGATCTCGACAATCAAACCGTTGTGAGAATGAATCGAGACACTTACTACAGCGCAGCCATCATCGACACAACCCAGGGGGCCTCCATCACCATCCCCGAGACCAATGGCCGCTATCTGTCAGTCATGGTGGTCCAGAATGACCACTACATTGATGACGTATTTCTCGCACCGGGCACCCATGAGATTACCAGTGAAACGGAGTTTGCGATGGTAGCGATGCGCATCCGCGCCAATCAGAGCGACCCCGACGATGATGCCGCGATCGCCGCATTGCGCGCCGGCGTCAAGTTGGAAGTGGGCGGCAACGGCTCGCACGTGAGACCCAATTACGATATGGAGCAGTTGGTCGCGTTGCGCGATGAGCAAACAGCCGAGGGCACCAAACTGGGCACACTGATGGGCATGCAGGGCGCGCATGGCACGATTGTGCCCAAGATGCATATCTATGGCACTGCCATCGGCTGGGGTCTTTTACCCGATGCACAGGCGCAATACTTAGGCTCTCCCAAATTCAACAACGACGGCTGCTACATGGCCTCCTACTCCGCCCCGCCTTTTAACGACCCTGGATTTTTCTCAATCACCATTTATGACGCAGACGGTTGGATCTACAGCGAAGACGGCATTCTGAATGAGTTCAATATGAACTTGAACGAAGATGGCTCGTTTGATGCTCACTTCGGCGATTGTGGCGACGTCGACAACCATCTGCCAACCGTTGAGGGCTGGAACTACATTCTTCGTATTTATGAGCCCAAACTGGAAGAACTACAGGACTTCCGGCTCCCCGAGATGAAAAAGATCAGCTGATCATCGCGACTGAGTGCGGGGGCACCACGGAAAGTGCTCCCGCGCGGTCTTTTTAAGCACGGGCGTATCGGCTAATCTTCAACCCTCGAAAAGCCGTGCCGTGGCGCACGACAGAACGCTCAGGGGGCGACACCATGACACAGAATTGGGATCTGCTGATTCAAGGCGCCAAGGTATTCGATGGCAGCGGCGCCCTGCCTCGCATTCAGGACGTGGCAGTGCGCGATGGTAAAGTTGCGGCGCGGGGCGACGACCTGCCTGTCAGTGCCGCGGCACAGGTGATCGACGGAAGCCGTCAATGGTTACTCCCGGGCATGCTCGATATCCACACCCACCTGGACCTCGAAGTCGACGTAGAGCCCGCGCTGCCAGAGGTAGTGCGCCACGGCACTACCACGGTACTGGTTGGCAACTGCAGTCTCGGCACCAGTTTCGGCACGCAGCAATCTGGTGAGCAGGAACCCATTGTGGATTGCTTCACCCGCGTAGAGAACATCCCCAAAGCCGTATTGCGCAAAGTGGCTGAGAAAATCACCTGGGACAATACCGGCGACTACATGGACCACTTTGCTAACATGCCATTGGGCCCGAACATCGCCGCATTTGTGCCCCACTCGATGTTGCGCGTCGAGGTCATGGGACTAGAGGCCAGTGTGAGCCGCAAGCCGACCGAGGCAGAGCTTTGCAAGATGGAGGCGCTGCTGGAAGCCGCAATGCAACAGGGCTATATGGGTTTAAGCACCGATGGCCTGCCCTTCCACTACCTGTCGAACGACCCCAACACTCAGAAACGTATCCCTACCCAGTTTGCCAGTTTTGGTGAACTCAAACGCCTATTAAAAATAGTGCGCAAACACGATCGCGTATGGCAGACCACACCGATCATCGAGAACCGGCTGATGGCGCTCTTCTATTTTACGCTTACCAGCGGGCGTCTTTTTGGTAAACCACTGAAGACCTCGGCACTGTCGGCAATGGAGATGACCGCCGCACCCAAAACCGCCAAGCTCTTTTTAAACGTGGCACGACTGCTTAATACTTGGCTCTTCAAAGGTAAGCTGCACTTTCAAGCGCTGGGCACTAACTTCCGCGTGTGGTCTGACGGCATCGTGAGCCCGCTGTTTGAAGAGATGACATCGACCGCGCAACTGATTGCCAAGGAGTATGACGACCGCGAAGGCCGCATGGCGCTCTTGAACGACCCAGAGTGGGTCGAGCTCTACCGCAAGGAGTGGATGCATGGGCGCACAGGGGGCGACTTTGCCAGTTGGAAAACGAAAAAAGGCTTCCCCGATTCGCTGGTGATTCGCGACGGCAGTATGCTGATTTTTGACGGCGCGCCGGTCGCTGACTGGGACGGCGAATCGATGGCAGATGTGATGGCCCGCGTGGCGCGATACCATGGCGGCGACGCCGCTGCAGCACGATCTGACGGCGAGCGTGAAGCTTTCGATTTATTCCCGACAGCCCTCCGTGACGACGCCGACTTTATGCTTCACATGATGCGCACCTACGACAAAAGTTTCCGCTTTTATGCCGACATCGCCAACAAGGACAACACCGCCACACTGGGCTTTTTGCTCGACGATCAGGCCCTACCCGGATTCAATGATTCGGGCGCGCACATTACCAACATGGCATTTTTTGATTCCAACCTGATGTCGTTGAAGCTCGCCAAAGAACGAGACGAGGCCACCGTGGCACGCATGGTGAAGCGCCTGACCTCCGAACCCGCCGAGATCTTTGGTTTGGACGTAGGTTCATTGGAAATTGGCGCGCAAGCCGACATGGTGCTGATTAACCCCGAGGCGCTCGACGGCTGGAACCCCGACCAAACCCGCAAGCTCGAGTACCGCGAGATCTTTGGTCACGAACAGATGGTGAATCGGCCTGAAGGGATTGTGGATTCGGTATTCATCGCGGGTGTGATGGCGTGGAAGGACGGTATGGCGCAAGCTGCATTGGGAGCAGAAACGTTGGGCCGCGCTCTGAGGGCGGCCTGAGGCGACCCTGGTCGCTGCCGCTGTCAGCCATTAACCCTTTGGGCTTTGACAAATCTCGGACGATACGTTGAGCTAGATCTCTCTCCTGACTTAGGAATGACGCTAAGGGTATGAGTGCCCCTGAGCAAAACTTCACCTCCACCCATAAGAGTGCGCGTATCAACGCGCACACAAAACCGGGGGGCTTGGCCGGGCTCATAGGCATGAGTCTGTTCTTGGTCGCGTGTGCCTCGGCCCCCATGGTCGAGGACAAACCCGCCAGCTACTTTAATGACCGTGGGGCGGTCGGGTCTCCGTTGACGGCTGTAGCGTCGGCACATCCCCGCTCCGGTGTAAGCCTGTTAGCGGACCCCGACGACGCCCTACAAAGCCGGCTTCATCTCGCAGCCCTCGCACAATCCACACTCGATCTTCAGTACTACCTTTGGCAAGGGGACGACAGCGGGCTGGCGCTTACGTACGAGGTGTTGCGCGCAGCCGACAGGGGTGTGCGAGTCAGGATCCTCCTCGACGACATTTACCACTCAGGGCGCGACAGCGCTTACCAAACACTGGATTCTCATCCCAATGTGGAGGTTCGCCTCTTTAACCCCATGGGCAATCGGGGCTCGGTCAAACAGATGAACTACGCCGTGGGTAGAACCACCCTTAATTACCGCATGCACAACAAGATTTTTCTGGTGGATGGCGTAGCGGCCATCCTCGGTGGTCGCAACATTGGCGACGAATACTTTGGGCGCGATGCCAGCTTTAATTTTCAGGATATGGATGCCATCGTCGTTGGCGAGGTTGCAGCCGATACCGGCGAAGCCTTTGATCTGTTCTGGAACGCAGAGCTCGCAATCCCGGTTGCCGCGTTCAATCAGCAAGCGAGCCAAACCATTACCGAGGAACAAACGGCGCTGTTGGAGGCGGCGCGTGAGCGGGTAAGACCTGCCGAAGAGCGAGGTCAAGAGACGACAACACCAGGGGCTCACTGGTTAAAGCGCTTTGCCAGTGACCTTTTGTGGACGGAGGCGGAAATTCTGGTTGATCGTCCAGATCGGGGCAGCGAATTTCCCGATTCAGCGTTCATGATGTTCACAAGTGATGCCCATGCTCAGCCACGGGAGTCGGCTGTTATTCAAACCGCTTATCTGATTCCTAACGGTCCGACCCTTGCCCACTTAGAGAGGATCTCTTCGACAGGCGCGGATATTCGCATTCTGACTAATTCGGCTAAGTCCAACAATCACAGCTCCGTGCACGCCTATTACGCCGGCTATCGTAAAAAGCTGCTAACAGCCGGCATCGACCTCTATGAAGTGCAAAGTAATGGAAGCTTGGCTGCCTATCTCGACCGGACAGGTGAAGACGCGCATGCCGGCTTACACACCAAAGCCATGGTCATCGACGATCGTGTGGCGGTGATTGGTTCTTACAATATGGACCCGCGCTCACGGGTCTGGAACTCGGAGATTGCGCTGGTGGTGGAAAATCGTGATTTTGCGGCCGAGGTGCTGGCCGAGATGGCGCGAGATTTTGCTCCTGAGGCCGCCTGGCGGCTGTCGCTCGATGACGCCGGAGAACTGGTGTGGAGTGGCCAGTCAGAAAACGAACTGGTGCAGCGGACTAGAGACCCAGGGAGCAGCTGGTGGGACCGTTTTCTGTGGGGCATCGTGCGCATCATTCCCCTGGAAAACGAGCTCTGAACGCCCTGTCGACATAAAACAACGAGAGCCAACATCACTCACGGTATTTCATCTGCCGCATCACCTGTGTTTATTCGTTCGTGAGCTCGGCCGCCTTACCCGCGAATACCCGATGGCCATGAGCTGTGGGCCCACTATGTCAGGTAACGTGACGATCGCTCCCCAGAAGATACAGGGCAGTGACCGCCACGCGCAGGCTCCCCTCACCAACACTCGCTCGCACGGGCCCAGCAGTAATCGCCTCACTCAGGGAGCATGATGAGCTGTATTATTTGATCTCCATCATCGCGCGCTCCGTAAACACCGGCGACCCCGTAACGCATGCCGATGCGGCATAGGCACCCATGACCACAAGCCCTACTCCCCCACTGGTCCACTTACGCGCAGTCATGGCGGTGTTGCTGCTCTGTGGCTGCTCGACCAGCACGGGGCTCGATGAAACAGACACACCGAATAATTCACGGATAGAGAGGGAGTGGCCTTTGAGCACGCACTACGACGGCAAACGCTTTTACAACACCAGTGGTGCCGACAAGGGCGCGGGGGATATCAGCAAGTTCCTTTGGCAGAACCTATGGAACAAAGAAAAGTGGCCGAAGACCATCGAGAACCCGCCCGCCGACCCCATCGTTGCGCGGGTCACCGAGGGCATTCGCGCCACCTACGTTAACCACGCCACGGTGCTGGTGCAGGTGGCGGGCCTCAATATCCTTACCGACCCGGTATGGTCACAGCGCGTGAGCCCGGTTACCTTTGCAGGGCCCAAGCGGGTGCGCGACCCGGGCATCCCCATTGAGGTATTGCCCGAGATCGATCTGATTCTGATCAGCCACAACCACTACGACCACCTCGACACCGCGAGCCTTAAAAAACTGCGCCAGCAGCAGGAGAAAGAGCCGGTGATCGTGTCAGGGCTAGGTAACGCCAAGCTCCTGAGAAAACAGGGCTATGCCAACGCGCTGGAACTCGACTGGGGCGAGCACACCCAAGTGGGCGCGGCCACCGTGCACTTTGTGGAGTGCCAGCACCGCTCGGGGCGCGGCGCGACCGACCAAATGAAAACCCTGTGGGGCTCCTTTGTGGTGGAGACCCCCGAGGGGGCGATCTACTTTGCTGGCGACACCGGCTACTCGCCGCACTTTGAAGCACAAGGCGAACGCTACGGGCCTTTTGCCTTGAGCCTACTACCGATCGGTGCCTATGAACCGCGCTGGTTCATGAAAGATGTTCACCTCAATCCAGAGGAAGCCGTGCGAGCACATCGGAACCTTAATAGTAAACAGAGTCTTGGCATTCACTTTGGCGTGTTTCAGCTCACCTGGGAAACGATAGACCAACCGCTCATCGATCTCGAGGACGCACTCCGCGAGCAACAGGTGCCGCAAAACGCGTTTTGGATACTGGAACCCGGTGGCTGGAGAACGGTGATGTCGCCAGACAAGTAAGTGCAAGGAAGCCACACCTCACCCGACGATTGCACCATCGACAAGACAAGATCAGGAGCAACACCAGGCATGACTGAGCAATGTCCTGTGATCCCGCTTACCCGACATCGCGTCATCGGCCGTTACGGCAGAATGTGATCAGTAGGTGTTATCTGCGCACGCATTAACGTGACCTTTGCGCAGAGAACAGCGCTACGACCACCCGAGCGAAACCCAGTAGCGGTCAATAAAAATCTGCTGTGTCATCGAGAATTAACTGCGCTACGCTATCGGACATTAAGAAACCGGTTAATGTGTCATGCCCGAATCCCCTTTACTCTGCTCGTCACCTGACACGTGGCTGGCTTGCGTGCTCGATAACTTTGATCAATTCTTGCTAGATCATGCTGCCGCTGAAAAGAAGGCGGCGGGTATGGCGCTGTCCATGCTGTCTCACTATCCCGATCGAACCCGGCTTGTGGCCGCCATGTCGGAACTCGCCGTAGAAGAAATGGTTCACTTCCGCGAAGTCATTAAACATATTCAACAGCGCCAACTGCAATTGAGTGCCGATAAAAAAGACCCCTATGTGAATGAAATCCGCAGCTGGATTAGATCTGATTCAGAGGTCTACTTGCTCGATCGATTGTTGACTGGTGCGGTAATTGAAGCACGTGGCGCGGAGCGGTTCGCCCTGGTCGCGACAGGATTACCGAGTTGCGAATTACAGCGTTTTTATGCCTCACTCGCACGTTCGGAGGCAAGACACTTTGCGCTATTCCTCGACTTAGCGCATGAATACTTCACGGCAGAGATTATCGATACGCGCTGGCAAGAACTGCTGATTGCCGAAGCGCGCTGCCTGCAAACGCTACCGATCAGAGCAGCGCTTCACTGAGCATGACGCACCGCCGCGCGATCGATCAGTACCTCGCGCAGTACGCGCTGCTGCCAATGGGTTGCCCAGTGCTCAGAGGCGAGTGGCAACACGTCATGGTGCTACCTTGTTTCGATGAAAGCCCCGGATTCATCCACCGCTTTGTACAGGCCTTCGAAACGGCCTCTGTACTGCTTATCGTGGTCATCAATCGTCCCGCTTCCAGTGTGCCAGAGGTCAATCAATCGCTGAAAGAGGCGCTCGCTACCCTGCCTACCCGTCCCCTGCAACTCGGTTACGATCTACACGAGGCAAGCCGCTCTTTTTCTCTACTGAGCATTGATCTCGAGGCGCTCGAGGGCGCGACGCCCAATGATCAAGGTGTGGGACGTGCCCGCCGAGTCGGCTGCGATGTGGCACTCACCTTGATTGATCGTCACACCGTGAGCTCACCTTGGATTTATTCCACCGATGCCGACACCGAGTGGGATGCAAGCCTGCTCACCCGCACATGGCCGAGTGAGGCGAGCGCGGTCTCGCTACCCTTCACCCATCGCGCAACGGATGATCCGGCAATCTCTCACGCAACGCTCATTTATGAGCTCACAATGCATCACTACGTTCTGCACCTACAGGCGATCGGCTCACCCTATGCATTCCACACCTTGGGCAGCAGCTGTGTCATAAACAGTCATGCCTATGCTGCAGTTCGCGGCATGCCGCTTCGCAATGCAGCTGAAGATTTTTACCTGCTTAATAAACTGGCCAAAGTGGGATCGGTTCACTGCGCGAGCGGCGCTGGTGTGAGCATTACTTCACGACAATCGAACCGAGTGCCCTTTGGCACGGGCCCCGCGGTGGAGAAGTTAATGGCTGCGACTGACCCTTGCGATGTGCCGCTCTTTTATCACGCTAACTGTTTTGCGGTACTGGAGCAGCTGCTGCAACTGTTTCGACAGTGGAGCAGTGTACTCGAGGCGGATACGCAAAGGCAGTTAGTCGACCACCTCGGTAATGCCATCGGCACAGATTTAGACCGGCTACTCAACCAATGGGATTACCGAAAGGCGATACGACACATTCACAACGCGGGTAAATCTGACGCCGCACGTCAGCACCATACCCACACTTGGTTCGATGGGTTCAGACTACTCAAGATCATTCATTTACTGAGGGATCATCACTTCCCTAACCTCACGCTCAATGAAGCGATGCGCGCACCTGACCAATGGCCTGTCAGCCATGGGGGCACGCCGAGCGCGCTTCGTGACGCGATCTATCAGCATTTTGGCTGGACCGGATAAGACACGCCGCAGGGACACTCGCTGCTTACGATAAGCCGGTCCCTTTGCGCCGTTCACGAATGGAGCCTGCACGATTGGGGTAGATACCGTTTTACTCGCACGGCGTGTCGACAGGTTGACACCATTGTCGTGATCGATTCCGCCCTGAACAGCGATTGCGCAAGCCAGGCCGCGTCAGCGCACTTTCATCAGTTTTGCCACCAAAGCGGTAAAAGCCCGCCTAACTGAGCCGAACGATCTCGTTTTACCGTCACCAGCACCGGGTTAGTTCGCTCTACGAATTGGTTCAGCCTGGGCGTCATTTCCTTCTGCGCGTCATAGGTCTCATAATGCGCCAACACTGTCCGGCCCTAATGGAGAGAAAAATGCGCCCCGCACGACTTCTACTCGCACTTGGATTATCGCTGACACTTGTTGCCTGCAACGATCCGCCTCCGGACTCACCGGAAAACCGCCCGATCGAAATCCTGGCCGACGAGTATCTCGCAGCATGGATGGAGCAGGACTCACTCATGGGTACCTACTTCTCTATAGAGGGCACACGGCATGATCAGCTACCCGACAACTCCCTAGCAGGATTAAGCGCATGGCAGCAAAAGGAAGATGACTGGCTGGCGCGTTTTAAATTGATTGAGAAACCCACCGAGGTAGGCAGCCGCGACTGGGTGACCTATGGCCTGCTCAAAGAACAACTGGAGAGCTCACTGGCCCTACGAGTTTGCCGCGAAGAGCTATGGCAAGCGAGCACCACCACCAGCTGGCACACCTGGGTGCCCTTTGTCTTTGACCTGCAGCCGATCGAGACACCAGAACTGAGAGCGCAAGCGCTGGTGCGTCTCGCTGCCATGCCAGCCTTTATCGACAACGAAATCACAAACCTCCGAGAGGGTCTGGAGTTGGGTTACAGCGCGCCGCGGGTCACCGTAGAAGCGGTGCCCCAGCAGGTGCGCTCACTGATTGGTAATGGCAGCATCTTTCTTGGACCCGGTCAGCGCACCGACGATGCCGCCTTCAAGGCATCGGTTGAGGCCATTTACGCCGACGAAATTGTGCCGGCGCTCAATCGTTACGCTGACTTTATCGAGAACGAGTATCTTGCTCAGGCCCGCGAGGCGTTGGCCGTCTCAGCCAATCCCAGCGGTGAAGCCTGCTACCCCGCCCTGATACGCTCATTTGTGACCAAAACCGTACCGGCTGAAGAAATCCATAAGGTGGGCCTTGAGCAAGTGGCCAAGATTCGGGAGGAAATCCAGGTCACCCTAGATGAGCACTTTGGCGGAGGTGATGTCTCGGCGTTTCTGCGCCGGGTTAACGAAGATCCCGCCTTTACCTTTGAGTCAGAAGACGCCGTGCTCAAATACTCCACCGACGCGCTCGATGCCGTCAAAGCGGCTATGCCCAGAGCGTTCGGCACACTCCCCAAAGCCGACGTACTGGTTAAACCTTATCCCGAATTTGCCGAGAGCGGCTCTGGCGAGTACCACTCTTCGTCAGAAGACGGCACTCGCCCCGGAATATTTTATATCGCGGTTACCGACCCCGCTGGTCGTTCCAAATCGAACCAGCTCGCCACCCTGCACCACGAGACCTACCCCGGACACCATTTACAAGGTGCCATTGCACTCGAGCTGGGTGACACGCAGCACGCTCTGGCGCGATATTTGTGGAACTCGGGATACGGCGAGGGCTGGGCTCTTTACTCGGAACGCTTGGCCGACGAATTGGGCCTCTACCCCACTCCACTCGACCGCATTGGCCTGTACTCGGACCAAATCGCCCGTGCTTCGCGGCTAGTGATGGACAGTGGCCTGCATACAATGGGCTGGACTCGCCAGCAGACGGTCGACTACATGATGGCCAACTCGGGCTGGGCGGCGGTGGATATCCAGAACGAAATCGACCGCTACATCTCTTGGCCGGGTCAGGCTACTTCCTACATGCTCGGCATGCTCGAGCTGCGCCGACTGCGCACATTGGCAGAATCTAGGTTAGGCGAGGACTTTGATCTGCGGGGTTTTCATGACCGGCTAATCGGCATGGGCAGCGTCACGCTACCCATGCTGGAAGAGTCCGTCACCGACTGGATAACTGGGCAAGGCACGGGCCAGTAGACTCGCGTTTAACGGCTCGGATGTCCTGCCATCGACGGCGCCTCTGACTGTTCTCGAGGCGGCCGCAACCACAGCTGCCCTAAACGGGTGACGGAGCGGGCGGCCACAGAATCGCGGAACAACTGCAACCATTCACCGAAGGCAATACGCAGCGGGTTGTAAGTATGAATATTGGTAAGCAGGCCGTAGCGTACCCGTGCCACCTCGGGCTCAAAAGTGCCAAATAATCGATCCCAGATAATCAAAAAATTGCCGTAGTTCCTATCGATGTACTCGGGGTTCGAGCCGTGATGCGCGCGGTGGTGTGAAGGGGTGACCAATACCCACTCTAGTGGTGCCCACAGTTTTTTGACGACTTCGGTATGGGTCCAAAAACCATAGATGGTTGCGATAGTGCCAGCGCTCACAATGACCAATGGATCAAAACCCAGTAACGGCAGCGGCCAGTAGAACAAGGCCTTGGTAAAAGGCCCCGTTGGCGACTGCCTTAGCGCCGTGCCGAGGTTCATGTGTTCACTGGAATGGTGGACCACGTGGGCACACCACAAAAACCGCACCCGATGCTGTCCCCGGTGATACCAGTAGAAAACAAAATCAATCACTAAAAACGTGAGGAGCCATCCCCAAGGGCCCGCCGGCACTTCCAACACTCGAAACTGGTATAGCCAAAAGTGCAGCGCAATCAGTATTCCACCAATCGCGAGCCGCACTACAATATTAATAGCCAACTGCGACATTGAGCCGCCGAAGTCTTTGAGGGCGTAAACGTTATGCCCGCGCAAGCTGGTCAGGGTTGCCTCTGCCACCATGAGCAAAAGAAACACCGGCAGTGCCATAACGATTAAATCCATATCCGGAGTGTAACCAAGTTTCAGGAGTGCGCGGGCTATGTTAGGACAGCACTATTTCCTAAAGCGCTTCCAGGTGCCGCCATATTGGTAACTATCGGGGCACTGCATCTTCAAACGCTCGACACACCGGTTGCACAAAAACTGCCAATTTTTCAGCCGATTTGCCCGGCAACGATAAAGCGTGGGAGTCTCGGCGGTACACACCTCGCACAATTTGGATCGCTCTCGCACCACTATGCCCCGAAAAAAAGCGTGCATGATAGTCAAAAGCTAGGCAGCAAAACAGGGGAGTTAATCAGCCCCACAATGCCGAGGGGGGCGGATCGATGCATCCGCTCCGAATACACAGCGGCGGCTCAGCATCGGCTTGCTGCCAAAGCGGTCCGTCTAAATCGATAAAATCAGCGCCTTGAGCCACCACTAAGGCAGGGGCCATCGCCAAAGACGATCCCAACATGTTGCCCACCATGACCTTTTTGCCATGGCGCTGGCACCAATCGCGAATGACCAACGCATCCGTGAGTCCCCCGCATTTATCGAGTTTGATGTTGATGGCATCGTAGCGCTCGGCATTACGCTCGAGGTCTGCACTACTCTGGCACGACTCGTCGGCGCAGAGCGGCACCGGGTAATTGAGATTCTCCAGCGCATGGTCCGCATCGATCGGCAGCGGCTGCTCGAGTAAGGCCACCTCAAGACGCGCCAAATGATCCCCCAATTTCGTCATTAATGCAGGTTGCCAGCTACCATTGGCGTCGATCACCAGCTGCGCGTCGGGCCGCGCCGCTCGGATCGCCTCAAGACAATCCAATGGCTCCTGTGCGTCGAGCTTGAGCTTAAGTCGCTGGAGCTGAGGCAGTTCACTGGCCCGCCGCGCCATCGCGTCGGGATCATCCAGCGACAGCGTGAATAAGGTATGAACGGGCGCCAACGAGATACCGGTTAAGGTGCCGATCCCGCTCCCCGCTTGCTTCGATTGCAGGTCCCACAGCGCGCAGTCAAGCCCATTTCGGCTACCGCCTGGTGGCAGTAAGTGCTGAAGCATCTCGACATCGAGGCTCGCAATTGCCGCGGCGCCCAGCGCTGCGACTTCGGCCTGCATGCTCTCGATTGTCTCGCCCAAATAGTCAACACCCATCGTTTCAGAACGGCCGCAAAAACCCGCCTGAGATAAGGTCACATGGAGCACTTGGATAGCGTGAACCACCTCCGCAGCCGTAATAAACGGCGCCTTTAGACGCCATTCCTTTGGTTCCAGTTTCAGTTCCAGGTCCAATGCTAGTTTCAGATTCATAGCAGACGCCTAAGCAATGAGATCCAACACTATCGCGTCAATCGCATTTTTAAGCGGGTCGAAGCAGGGCAAGCCTGTCGACTCGGTGATTTGAGCACAGATATCATCGGCTCTGTTTGCATCAATTCTGGCAGTGATCAGACTGATCCCCGCCACCTTAGCTGCGGGGTTAGTGAGCCTCGCAGCCTCTTCGTAACGGCGAATACTGTCGCTAAGTGCAGGTATCGGATAACCCTCAAAGTCGTCGATGGCCAGCCGCTCCGGATCATGACAAAGCAGCAGTAAATCGGGCTGGCTGCCATGCAGCAGGCCCAGCGTAACGGGTGCGTATGCGGGATGAAATAAAGACCCCTGACCCTCGATAATATCCCAATGATCTTCATGGGCATCTGGTGTCAAGTGCTCACACACGCCTGCTAAAAAATCTGATACGACCGCATCCACTGGAACGCCCGCGCCCGCGATCATAATGCCAGTCTGACCGGTTGCACGAAACGTGGTGTCCACCCCGTGGTTGGCAAGCGCTTTCCACACCGCTAATGCCGTGTACTTTTTACCCACGCAGCAATCTGTGCCAACAGTCAGCAACCTTTTGCCTGTTCGTTTCCGGCCCGAGGCAACTTGTTGGAAATCAGGGGGCACCCTGACGTCGACCAAGGCCAACCGCTTTTCGTCAGCAAGCGATTGCAACCCCGGTGCAGCGGCCAATGTTTGATGCAACCCACTCACGACAGACAGACCACTGTTTAATGAGAGGCGAATCGACTCCAGCCACCTAGGCGCGATCTCACCACCAACCGGAGCGACGCCAATCAGGAGGCTTCTCGCGCCCGCATTAAAGGCTTCCGCGGGGTTGAGATCTGGCAGTCCCAGATCGACTTGGCAGCCGGGCAGTCGGAACTGCCCTATACAGTGCTCCGGACGCCACGCCAAAACGCCCATCGCTGTTTTGGCGTCCAAAGGATTCTTGATATCCCCCAAAAATAAAAGATGAGGTGGATGAAGATTAAGCGTCATTTCCGGTCGCTCCGCTAACAAGGACCCGAGTGGTCCAGATCTCCACACTGCATAGGCCGCCCCACGCACCAGTTTATGGGCCGAGCCTCACTGCGCGCTGCAGCATAGCGGCTTCCAGCCAAACGTGACCTAGCATCAATGATTGACGCGGGCGTTACAAAACTGGAAGCGCGATACTAGAGCCTACTCGCAGAGTCAGTGCCGCGCAAATGCGGCGCGAAAAAAGTAGACTAGAGGCCAGATTTAGGGGTGTGGTCGGAGTACAGGATATGAACACGAAGCAGCCACTCAACCAGCAAGGCAGAGACGCCTATAGCGGCAGCATCAAGAATTTCTCGAAAGCGCGTTACATCAGCACAGATTGGCATGCTCGTGAGTGGCACGCCATTTGGGCCAAAAGCTGGATTGCCGCTGTGCATGTGTCTGACCTCGCCGGACCCGGGGACTATGTGGTGTTCGATATAGGCCCGGAGAGTCTGTTGCTCACCTGTAACGGCGAGGGCGCGGTGCAAGCCTTTTACAACGTCTGCCAGCACCGCGGGGTGCGCCTGGTCGATGATCATGCAGGCAATACCGAGCATTTCCGCTGTCCCTACCACAGCTGGCGCTACGGCACTGATGGCGACCTGATCTATGCCCCGCATCAGGAAGGGTTTCAGGAGGGATTACCCATAGGGAGCATTTGCCTGCCCAAGGTGCGCTGCGAAGAGGCGCTCGGTTTCTATTGGATTAACCTCGACCACGAGGCCGAGCCGCTCGATGATTTTTTAAAAGACATGATTCCGATCATGGCGCACTACGAGTTTGAAAACCTGACGCTGGTGCAAGATCAGACCGTATCGATCAACTGCAACTGGAAGGCTGTAGTTGATAACTTCAGTGAGCTCTACCACGTGCACTACCTGCACCCCCAGCACCGACGCTTTGTCGACTGCACCGAATCATTGAGCGAGTGCTATGAGGGCGGCCACACCCGGGTGTGGGTGCCCGGCGCCAAGACCGACTCCCTGTTTTCGACCCCCGACAAACCCACTGATCTGCTCACCATGCAACTTGAGGCCTTTGGACTGGACCCGGCGCAATACGAGGGCAAGGTCGACGAAATACAGGCGGCGATTCGGGTCGCCAAGCGGGCTCTGGAGGACAAAGAGTCTTACTACAGTAACTTCACCGATGAAGAGCTCACCGATGTGATTCAAACCAATGTCTTCCCCAATGCTATCCTCACCTACCAACCCGAGATGCTGTGGCTCATGCGACTGCGCCCTCATGCCACTGATCCCGACCAGTGCTACCTCGACAAACTTTCTTTTGAACGCTTTCCCCGCAACACAGCGCACCGTTTGCCCGAGAACGCCGATAATCTCGAGGGACAGCCCACCGAGAACATAGGTAAAAATGGTCGTCCTGAGCGGGAATCCTTCGATTACTCCGACGTGATATCGGGTCAGGCGACGATGACTGATACCATTGACCAAGATTTGTCGCTACTCGCTCAAGCTCAGAAAGGGATGCACTCGGCCGGCTTTCAAGGCTCACGGCTAAATGAGCTTGAATGTCGGGTGAGTCACTTCCACGAGCAACTTGATACCCTGATCAATCAATCCGCAGACTAGACGAGAGCAATGCAGGCTATCACGCTACAACAGGGACTCTTGTTCACACTGATTGGCACGCTCTTTATTTTTTTAATATGGGGACGCTATCGTTACGACCTCGTGGCCTTCGCCGCATTATTAGTGGCCTACCTTATCGGCGCTGTTTCGGTTGACGAAGCCTTCTCGGGATTTGGCCATCCTGCGGTCATTATCATTGCCCTCGTGCTGATCATCAGTCGGGGCCTGTATCTGTCAGGCGCCATTGAATTTATGGCCAGTGCCCTGCTCGATAGCACTCGGAGTATTGGACGGCATATTTCCGTGATGGCTGGCGTCTCAGCCGCTCTTTCAGCCATCATGAACAACGTCGCCGCGCTCGCATTACTCATGCCTATCGATCTGCAGGCTGCAGATAAAGCTGAGCGCAGTCCAAGACTAACCCTCATGCCACTGTCTTTTGCTTCGATCTTGGGTGGCATGATTACCCTGATCGGCACACCCCCTAATATTGTCATTGCCACTTTTCGCCAGGAGGCGCTTGGCGAACCCTATACGATGTTTGATTTTGCGCCTGTCGGTTTAGTCGTCGCCTTGGTCGGCATCGCGTATGTGGCACTGATCGGTTGGCGACTTATTCCCCATGAGCGTAGTCATACCAAACGACCCTCAGCCGCCGAGGAACTCGAACGCTATCTGGTGGAACTCAGAGTTCCGGGTGACGCCAAAGTCGTGGATCAACGATTGCGAGATCTGGATAAAGAGGCTGACGAGTGTGGCGTCCAGATTTTGGGGCTCATCCGCGGTGGTAATCGTCTGCCAGGTATGGCCGCACACGAAATGCTCTTGGCAGAAGATCGGATTGTGGTCGAGGGTGGCCCTGACGCCATCGATACGTTTGCCGGTGCGGTGAGCCTAAGCTATGCCGACTCCGATCGACCATCCAAAGCGTTATCGGGCACGACCGTCATGCGCGAAGTCGCGGTGCCACAGACGGCTCGACTGGTAGGCCGATCCGCGTCAGCCCTTCGCCTCCGATACGGTAGAGGCGTCATCTTGCTCGGTATTTCGCGCAATGGTCGCAAACTGCGTGACCGGCTGCGTGAGACGAAGATCGAAGCCGGCGATCTATTACTCCTGCTGGGTCCCGAGGACACCCTCGACGACGTCATAGAGTGGCTCGGCTGCTTGCCATTGGCGCCCCGCGGTCTAGACGTCATCCAACGTGATAAAGCGTGGCAGGCGATCCTCATTTTCGCAGGCGCCATTGGTTTAGCCAGCCTCGAATTAATGTACTTGCCTATGGCTCTGGGCTGCGTCGCTGTGCTTTACGTGGTTTTGGATATTGTTCCCTTGTCACAAGTCTACGAGTCTATCGAGTGGCCAGTGATCGTTCTGCTCGGCGCCATGATTCCTATCAGCGTCGCACTTGAGGCCAGTGGCGGCACCCAGTTGCTCGCGGATCTTTTTTTAGCTGGCACAGCAGGCTGGCCCGTCATGTTCATCCTCGCCGCTTTGATGTTAGTCACTATGACGTTGTCTGATGTACTCAATAATGTGGCAACCGCTTTAATTGCCGCGCCGATCGCACTAGATGTTGCCCAGCAACTAGGCGTCAGCCCTGACCCTTTCTTGATGGCTGTTGCAGTAGCGGCCTCCTGCGCGTTCCTCACTCCCATTGGCCATAAAAATAATACCCTCATCATGGGGCCTGGCGGATACCAATTTGGCGATTATTGGCGCATGGGTCTGCCCCTTGAGTTATTGGTGGTCGCGACATCTATTCCAATGATCGTCATCGTCTGGCCACTCTGATCTCATGCTAGAAGAACCAGGCCAAGTTGCCGACCTCATTATAGAATCGCGACCTGCCCATTTGCCTCCCTGACGTTATCGCCATGGCGACACAACAACGTCAATCGCGAAATGGCTATCTCACCGCGCGAGTCGGCGGCTATCTGACCGCGGCTAGTCCGTCATCACTATTTTCGCATTCGCAATCAGCGGCACGCCGTGTCAGCCACGTCCATCAACACTGACTCGATCCAGCGTCCCCGACATTCGAGATGTCGCCGCGACAAGGCCATCGGCAAAAGGCTTCTATCGCGCCCTTTATAGGATGGGCATCAGCGCGTACAATGCCGCCTCTTCGACAAGGACCACTCCCCATGACCGAGCAAAAAGCCACCAACGTGCACTGGCACGGCGGTGAGATCAACCGCCCTGACCGCGCCAAGCTATTGGGACACAGCGGAGCGACGCTCTGGTTCACCGGTCTGTCGGGTTCGGGCAAGAGCACAATTGCTGTTGCGCTGGAGCAGGCGCTCTACCAGCGTGGTGTGCTGGTGTATCGCCTCGATGGTGACAATATTCGTCTCGGCATCAACAAAAACCTGGGCTTCAGTGCCGAAGACCGCGCCGAGAACATTCGCCGGGTAGGCGAAGTCTCCAAATTGTTTGTGGATGGTGGTGTGATCGTGCTGAGTAGCTTTATCAGCCCGTATCGAGTGGATCGGCAGATCGTGCGCGAGTTGCATGAGGCCGATAACATGCCGTTCATCGAAGTGTTTGTCGACTGCAGCCTCGAGGCGGCAGAAGAGCGCGACCCGAAGGGGCTGTACAAAAAGGCGCGCGCGGGCGAGATCAAGAATTTCACCGGCATCGATGACCCCTACGAAGCCCCCGAAGCGCCAGAAGTCCATTTGCATACCGACCAACAGTCGCTGGAAGAAGAAGTTGAGCATCTGCTCGGCCTATTAGAGACCCAAGGGCTGATTCCTGCAGCCGCCTGACACAGCCCCTAAACGAGAGACACCATGGCATTGATTGCACCCCACGGCGCCAATGAGCTGCGCCCCCTGATTGTCGATGACGCCCGGCGCGCCGAACTTGAAGCCGAGGCACTGACCCTCCCCTCCCTGATGATGAGCTCGGCCGCTGCGGCCAATGCGGTCATGATGGGTGCGGGCTACTTCACGCCCTTGAGCGGCTATATGAATCGTGCCGACGCGTTATCAGTTGCTGAGACGATGCGCACAGCTGAGGGCCTGTTCTGGCCCGTACCGGTGGTCAATCTGGCTCAGAGCTGCCCGGTAGAGGTCGGCCAGCGTCTCGCACTCACCGACCCCAACCGTGAAGGCCATCCTCTGCTGGCGGTGATAACAGTCGAGGCCATCGAAACCCTCTCAGATGATGACGTCACGATCATTCTCGACAACGTCTTCCGCACCGATGACCCCGAGCACCCCGGTGTAGCGGCCTTCACTGCGCAGGGCCGCACTCTGATCTCAGGACCGATTGAAGTAATCAACTACTCGTACTTTGAGGAAGACTTCCCCGATACCTTCCGCACCGCGATGGCGATTCGGAGCGAGATTGCCGAGCGTGGCTGGGAGCGTGTGGTCGCCTTCCAAACCCGAAACCCCATGCACCGCGCGCACGAAGAGCTTTGCCGAATGGCCATGGAGGATCTTTCCGCCGATGGTGTGCTAATTCATATGTTGCTTGGCAAGCTAAAGCCCGGCGACATCCCCGCAGATGTTCGCGATGCCTCGATTCGCAAGATGGTGGACCTGTACTTCCCACCCAACAGCGTGATGGTCACGGGCTATGGCTTTGACATGCTTTATGCTGGGCCCCGCGAGGCGGTGCTGCACGCGGTATTCAGGCAGAACGCGGGCTGCACGCACCTGATTGTGGGCCGTGACCACGCAGGCGTTGGTGCCTATTACGGTGGCTTCGATGCGCAAACCATCTTTGACGAGGCTGTACCTGAAGACGCATTGGCGCTGGAGATCTACCGCGCTGACCACACGGCTTTCAGTAAGAAATTAGATCGCGTTGTGATGATGCGTGATGCGCCTGACCACAGTCCTGAGGACTTCGTATTACTTTCGGGTACCAAGGTGCGCGAGATGTTGGGCCAAGGCATAGCCCCACCCCCCGAGTTCTCCCGACCAGAAGTAGCAGAGATTCTGATGGCTTACTATCAGGAAATCGACGGCACAGCCTCATAACGACGGAGGCGTCACATGTCTTTTGATATTGAAGCAGCGACTGACGCCTATATCGATGGACTGGGAGAAGAGGCGCTCGCACAGGCGGCCGCCTATACCACCGGCAATCATTGGCTGATGCTGGGGAGCCTGCTGGTGACTGCGATCGTCACGCTCATCATCATTCGCACCGGCATCCTGACGAAAGTCGCCGACAAACTCCGCAACCGGGGGTTTGTCGTCAGAGTTTTTTGTGTCTCTGCGATATACCTCGTGGTGTCGACCTTACTCGAACTACCCTGGTCGATCTTTACCGGGTGGTGGCGCGAAACCCAATACGGCCGAACCAGTCAACCGCTGATGGATTTTCTCGGACAAGGCTTGCTGGCGCTGCTTATCTCTGCACTCTTGGCCGGCATTTTCTTTGTGGCTATCTATGCCTTCATCCAAAAAACCAAGAAGCGTTGGTGGCTGTGGGGCGGCGGTTTTACGGGTGTTTTTGTTGCCGGTTTGCTCATTATTGGCCCCACCTACATCGCCCCACTGTTTAACGACTATCAGCCTGTGCCGCCAGGCGAGGTGCGAGACGCCGTCGAGGCAATGGCCATTGAGGCCAATATCCCGACAGAGCGCGTTTTTATGTACGACGGCTCGCGCCAATCCAATAATTTCACCGCTAATGTCTCCGGAATCGGGGGGGCAGCGAGAATCGCGATCTCGGATGTGGCCCTAGATGAAGCCACGCTGGACGAGGTGAAAGCGGTCACCGGTCACGAAATTGGGCACTACGTATTAGGACATATCTGGGACGGCATTTTGCTCACCGTGATCGTGATCATGGCGAGTTTTTTCATTGCCGACAAAGCGTTTAATCCCACAGCGCGCCTATTCGGTGCGCGAGAAGATATCAGTGACCCCAGCGGCCTGCCGGTGGTGCTATTTCTGGTGAGCCTCATCGGCATGCTGGCGCAACCCGCTTCCAACGCGGTGTCACGAATGAACGAAACCGAGGCCGACCACTATTCTTACGAGATGGTCAATCTGCCGGACGGTATGGCGAGTGCACTGGTAAAAACCGCTGAATATCGCAATCCGCGACCCGGCACCCTTGAGGAGTGGCTTTTTTATACCCACCCCTCTGTTGAGCGCAGGGTAAGAGCCGCAATGGCCTGGAAAGCCCGCCCCGACTCCTGACTACCCGGCCAGTCCTGCCATCCAATGAATCAGCACGTTGGCGCGTCAGGTTAAGGCTTTGGCGCGTCACGACAAGGCGCTGGCGACAGTAGCACGCATAATCTATTCATCGATGTATTGCAGCGTGCTGACGAGCTCTGCAGAGCCAGCACGGCGCACAGTTCATTGATGTTTTTCATGTAATGCTCCTTTTTGCCCCGCTTTGCGGGGCTTTTTTAAAGCCTCTCGTTAGGCTTTACGCAAGGAATAGCAATGGATAAGGCGACTTATTTTCAATCCGTATACGAAGCACAATTTGCACTCGGAAAAAAAACGGGCGCCGCTTTAAGCGCGCAGTATCTCGCGCTCGAAGCCTTTATCCAGCGAAGTACGCAATGGCATTTTCGGTGGTGGCCCATTGTCGGCATTACACCCAATGCCTGGTCAACACTGCAACAACGTGCCTTGAAAAAACCAAATCTGAGCACAATTAGTGGCCGCGGCCTCATTCGCGCGCACCGCTATAACCGCGCAATGCGCGGCAGAGAACTGTTTGAGCGGACAGCTCCCCTGCCAGAGGCATGGCAATTTTATGAATCTCGAGATACCACGATCCTCGCGCTCACCAAGGAACGAGAACAGGTCAACGACATTTCATGGTTGGCGCTGGATCCAGGCATCTTTGGCCAGCAAAGCAGCAGCGTACCAGCGATCACCCGTAAACGATTTGAGGCCATGCGACAGGCACTGACCCGAAAAGTAGCTTGAGTAACCTGCTCAGCCTGACAGTGGACTGACAGGCTATGGTCGGTTCGCAGGAGGCGCTGATCGGTCTACTCGCTGAATGTTGTCATGCTAAATGCGGGCGGGTTGGGATGCTCCTTCAGGCTGTCCTGATAAGCCTTAATGATGGCCAGGTAAGGCGCAATGACCCACGCTTCTGTGCCCACTTGATTCATTCGCTCGCGGGGGTCTCTGGCGATGTTAAAGATCGCGGGGTAACCCATGCCTTCAACCCGGTAGCCATAAACCCCCGCCGCAGAGGGATTGCCTGCGGAGGAGATAATCTGCTTCGGGTAGATTCGCCAGTTGCGCCAGCGGACCGCACTCACCTCGCCGTCAATAAACGCGAGGTAGTCCTCTCTTGCTGACTTTGCAGATTTACCGGTAAAGAAATCTATCTGATTACGGCCGTCAATCGGTCGATCATCGGGAAGCGTGCCGCCGAGCAACCCAGCAAAAGTCGGCAGAAAATCATGGATTGCGACCATTTCATTACTCTTGCGCGCCGGGATCTTACCTGGCCAGCGGATCATTCCAGGCACACGCAGGGAGCCTTCTAAAACATCTCCGATCTCGCCGCGGAAAGGCCCCGGAGCGCTACCAAGGTAGTCATCATCCTTGCCGTTGTGGTTGACGGGGCCGTTATCGGAAAGATAAACCACCAGGGTATTCTCCGTGATGCCAGCTTTATCGATTGCAGCGAGGACTTCACCCACTCGATGATCGTGCTCCATCAGCATGTCGCCATAGGCACCCGCTGCTGACTTACCCATAAATTCTTTTGAGGCGCCCGATGGATAGTGCACATGGGACCAACCCACATAGAGGAAAAAGGGCTCGTCATCATCCGCATGGTCAGCGATAAAATCACTGGCCGCCTGAGCAATATCTCCCTCGACTTCTCGGCGGTAATCGAGATCATACACTCGGACTGGCTGTAGCCTGCCCTGCTCGTCTGATTCCCAAATTTTCGGCTGGCTTTTCGCGATCGCTGCTTCACCAAGGCCACTGCGACGCATCGACGCTGGATAAAGCGTGCCGTCAGTGGTTTCCAAAATACCAACGCGATAGCTATCAAAACCTTGATTGGTTGGCCAGCTCTGCTCATCGTTGCTACCGAGGTGCCACTTACCTGTCATGCCGGTGGTGTAGCCGTGCTCTTTGAAGAGCTCTGCAATGGTGAACTCTTCGTCCTGGAGGGTCAGAGGCGTGCCCGCAACGATGATGCTATTGAGACCTGATCGCACGCTATAGCGACCTGTCATGAGCCCCGCGCGCGAGGGGGTGCAGCCTGGCTCGACGAAGAACTGCGTCATCATGAGGCCCTCTGAGGCGAGCTCGTCGATATTAGGGGTGGGCATACCACGCATATCGCCGCCACTCCCATAGGCACCCAAATCACCAAAGCCAAGATTGTCTGACAGCATCAAAACAACGTTTGGGCGCTCTGCAGCAATCGTCGCCTGTGCCCATCCTGAGGCAGACAAGACAAGCAACAACACCACATATTTTTTTAATCGCATTCGCACTTTCTCCACGCCATCAAACAACATCCTCAAACAACTCGCTCAACACAGGCAACCGGTTACGCCCTATCTTCCTCGCAATAGTTGCGCACAATCAATCCTCTCGCCGCACTCTCGTCGACTGCCCGTCACTGCCCGTCACTGCCCGTCACTGCCAACAATCTCCAAAGCGCATACCTATTAATCACTTTTATATCAGACTTTTGTTTGTTTTTGTTGCCTAATTCATCATAAAAGCGCTTGATCAGTGGTAGGCTAGGCTGAAACCTTAATCGTCGACCTCGGATGCAAATAGGATTAGGCCAAAGACCGATTATCCTAATATGAAGACAAAACACCGGAGAAAAATCCAATGGCCATAGAAAAAACACTCCACCGTAGCGGACCCTATGCGGACTTATTCAGTCAGGGAGTGCGAGTAGGCAATACGCTCTATCTTGCAGGCCAGGTCGGCATGGATGACAACGGCTCAACCCCTGAGGATCTATTATCACAAATGAAGCTGGCCTATCAGAACGTGGCGGCCGTCCTAGCAGCGTTCGATGCTGACATGGATAACATCGTTGATGAGACCTGGTTCGTGACCGACGTGAATGACTGTATGGCTCAAGTAGAGGCACTGTTTACCGAAAGACATATGATTTACGGCAAGGCACCTGAGGTCAGCCAGACCCTAGTGCAGGTTGGAGCGCTAGTGGATCCGGCGTTAAAAATCGAAATCAAATGTATTGCCGTACTCGCATAAACGGGAATAAAGCGCATGCCCGACATTAAACATTTTGACGCCGATACTGATCATCAGACCATTGCCGACGCGATTAAAGAAGATGGCGCCGTTATCCTTGATAACGTCATCAGCCCGGAGTTCATCGCCGCACTCAGGGAAGAAACCGACCCTTACATGGAGGGGTCTAATCTCGGTTTTGACGACTTTGCCGGCTTTAAAACAACCCGCACAGGTGGCTTGATAGTCCGCTCGCAAAAGTGTCGTGAACTCATCGCGCACCCGGATATTTTGGCTCCCTGCAAGCTTTTCCTCGAGCCCTACTGCCAAACCGTTCAATTACACCTGACGCAAATTATTCGTATTGGCCCCGGTGAAACGCCACAGCTCATTCACCGCGACCGCTGGGCCTGGGGTTCCCACCTCGCCCACGTGGAGCCGCAGTTCAATACGATTTGGGCGATCACCGACTTCACTTCCGAGAACGGCGCAACGCAAGTAGTGCCGGGCAGCACCCAGTGGCCGGATGACGTGCAGATCAGCCCGGACCAGATCACACAAGCGGAAATGAAGGCGGGCTCAGTGCTCGTTTATTCGGGGTCGGTCTTCCACGGCGGCGGCGAGAACCGCAGTGATGCCGATCGGATTGGCATCAACATCACCTACACGCTGGGCTGGCTGCGCCAAGAGGAGAACCAGTATCTCACCTGCCCTCCCGAGATCGCCAAGGATCTGGAGCGACCGTTGCAAGAACTGATTGGCTACTCAATGGGGCAATATGCTCTGGGTTACTTCACCCCCCCCGGCGAACCGGGCGAACACCCTGAAATCGTTCCCCCACAATATGCCCTTGGCCATCAAATTGAAGGTGGCATGCTGGGCACGTCAGCAGAGCTGGAGGCGCTGCAAGCGGAAATTGGCAACGAGGCAGGGTGAATGCCGAGTGTCGTTGTTCGCCACTGATCGGTTAGAATCAGAGTTTACCCTGACACTGAGCCTCGCATGGACTGTCCGGTCAGTACTTACTCCTTTCTTGAACGGCTAACTGAATGTGGTCTGTACGGCTTCAGCGCGACGCAGGTGTTGATACTGATAGCGCTGGCCTTTGTTGGCGGGGGTTATGCCTTTTGGGAACACCGCAACCAGGTACGGGCAGAGCGCGACGAAAAATCGGATCGATTCTGAACTATTTTAGCTGTCTATGCACGGGGTGATGAGACCCAAAAGAGCGCTGTCACTGACTCCCCGCCCAACTCCAAAACGCCAAAAAAATCCGGCCTAAGCCGGATATCTTCAGCCCACCTCATTGACTCACTGCATCGTCAATACATGCGCAGAAAGATCATCTGCAGAACCGCAGGCTGCTACCATCACAGCAAACTGGGCCTGCCATTCTTCATCGGCAGCCTGCCAAGCCGTTGCGTTATTCATTGACTCAACAGAACCATGCACATCGACGGACACCACTGCTCCGTCTTCATGAAGAGCGGGCGCCGCAGAGTAGGGGTAGGGCGAGGCATCGCGCTCGTAAGCAATCATCGACTTGAGAGCCGCCAGCCCGGTATCGGCGTCTGCACAAGGCCAGTGATACACGATCATCACTTGACCGGGTTGCGCGGCCAGCATCATGTGATTGCCCTTTTCGTGGTGACCCGCACCCGCAATACCCGACATCAACAGGGGTGCGATTAGTAAAACAGCGGTTTTAATCAGTGTCATAACATCTCTCCGTTATTCAGTCTTTACCATCTCTCGTTGACCGCAAACCTCTACCTAGCGCGGGTCCTGATACTCGTAATACCCGTCGGTGGGGATCATAACGTGAGCGCCAGGCGTTCCCGGGAACATGACATAAGGCGCACCCGTATTGAAATCATCGCTCATGCCGTCGAGCGACGTTGGGTTCTTGGGTAACAACATCAGGTGAGGACCTGATTCGATCCACTGTGAGGGATCCTTGGCATCGGCCAAATCCAGCACTCCGGCGGTAGTGTTGTCCTCCCCGACGTCACCATGAAGCATCCACATAAACGCATCACGCTCGATATCCGGATCTTTACCGGCCATGAAGTCACTCATCCATTTCATGCCTACGTCGTCCGTACAGACCGGCATCGCCTCGTGAGCACTGCTCCAACCGCCTGCTGGAGCTGGCCGCGGGTTACCGACCATACAGGTCCAGCCATTCGTTCCCTCGCGCAATACTGCGCCATCCAATCCCAACACGGTGGCATTCGTGCCCAATGGTGCAGGCGCAGCAGAGGAGTAGGCCCAGACCTGCCACTCGGCGCCGTCGTGTGCTCCAGTCGGCTCACCGGCCTGTACCGTCAGCGCCAGCGCTGCCAAAACCACCCCGCTAATGATCCCTTTCATCGTTATTCTCCCGTCAGTCATGTTGTCGCGTCCGCATGGCACTGCCTTGCGAACTCCTCTGTGACCCATCCGTGTACAGTTCGGCTCAGCCTAGGGGAAAACATGCGTCGCCACAAACAGTCAGCACCGCTATAGGCTCACACAAATCTTGCCAAAGTGCTGCTGAGACTCCTGATAGCGAAAGGCATCCACCAACTCAGGTAACGCAAACGTTTTATCAATGACCGGCTGTAGATCATGGGCCTCGACGGCGGCAAGCATATTGTTATGGTCCGCCCGACTGCCGACGGTGATCCCACTCAAGCGGCCATTTTTTCGCATTAACTCCCCAGTGGGCATTTCACCCGCCCAACCGGTGAGCACACCAATGAGACTGATACAGCCATCGATCGCCAAGGCATTAACAGATTGTGGCAAGTTGCCCGGTCCGCCTACTTCGACGACCAAGTCCACCCCACAACCGCCCGTGAGTTCGAACGCCTGTTCACCCCAGTTAGCCTGCTCCCGGTAATTAATGAGATGCTCAGCACCCAGCGTACCCAGTCGCTCAAGCTTGGCATCGGACGATGAAGTGGCAATGACGCGGCAACCCATCATGCGAGCAAATTGCAACGCCGCAACCGACACACCCCCACTGCCCTCTACCAACACCCAATCACCTGGTTTGAGATCTGTCTCAACCACCAGTGCTCGCCATGCAGTTAGCCCTGCGCAGGTGAGTGTTGCCGCTGCAGAAAAGTCCAGATTAGCGGGCATTCGACTGAAGGCAGAAGCCGGCATGGTGACACTCTGCGCCGCGAAACCATCAGTATGATCACCCGGCACACCCAACAAATGGGGCAAGGTGGGACGACCCGACGGCCACTTGGGGAAGAAGTAACTCAGCACGCGGTCACCCACCGCGTAATCAGTGACGCCCTCGCCAATTGCTGTCACGACACCCGCCCCATCGGACATCGGAATACGGCCATCCGCTGCGGGGATCATTCCTGTCACCACTGCATAATCGTGAAAATTCAGCGAGGTTGCCTTCACTTCAACCTGAATTTCGCCGTGATCTGGCGCCCGTGGCGTCATCTCACTCAGGTAAAGCTGGTCAAGCCCTCCCGGAGCTGAAAGCTGCATTGCGTGCATAAGCACTCCTATTTCGTCTTCTCAGTCAAAAATGAGTATCAAGCTTTGATGTCTGTCTGTTCCGCATCGCCGCAAATGTGAGCGCCGCAACGGATGCACACCTCACTGATTCAGCAGCCGGACCCCGTGTCTCTGCTAAGCTACCACCAAATACACACGTCGACCAAGACATGACAGACTGCACGGCCCTGTCGCATTGTGCCCAATTTATGGCGCCATCTAACTGAGAAAACCGTCATGACCAAACTAGAACAACTGCGCACCATGACCACCGTCGTTGCCGACACGGGGGATCTTGATGCGATCGCCAAACTCAAACCAACCGACGCCACTACTAATCCTTCGCTACTGTTAAAAGCCGCTGCACTGGCAGAGTTCAGTGAACACGTCAGGGCCTTTCAAACATCTCCTCTGCCTATCGATGATCGCGTAGACCAATTTGCCGTCACGGTGGGGTCAGACATTAGTCGACTGGTACCGGGCGTCATCAGCACCGAGGTCGACGCGCGACTCTCCTTCGATACAGATGCCACCATCGCCAAGGCTGAAAAACTCATCGAACTCTATGACAAAGGCGGCATCAAGGCCGATCGGGTACTGATTAAAGTCGCTGCCACTTGGGAAGGCATCCGAGCAGCTGAAGTGCTCGAGCAACGGGGTATTCACTGTAACGCCACGCTCATCTTCAGTTTTGAGCAGGCGCGCGCCTGTGCAGATGCTGGGGTTTTTCTTATCTCACCGTTTGTGGGACGCATTACCGATTGGTACACCACCCATACCGACCTGACCATTGAAGATCCCCTGCAGGACCCCGGGGTGCAGTCGGTCACGCGAATATACAAGCACTTTAAAACCCACCAATACAACACCGTCGTAATGGGCGCTAGCTTCCGTAATACAGGCCAGGTAACGGCCTTAGCCGGCTGTGATCGACTGACGATCAGCCCTACCCTCCTCAACGAGCTTGCGGCTGACGACGGCATACTGCCGCGTCAATTACACGAGACCAGCGCACACCTGCCGCAACCAGAGCCACTCAGTCACAATGCGTTTCTATTTGCCAATAGCCAGGATCCCATGGCCTGCGACAAGTTGAGCGATGGCATCCGACGATTCGTCACCGATCAGCAACAACTCGAGGCGCTGCTTCGGGGTTAGCACGGCGGGTGACTGTGCCGTCATCAGCGCAGAACCGGCATCAAGATGAAATACCACGGCGTGAGCGCACCGTTGTGCGAAGAGCTATATCAAGAACGAACCTCACCACGCGTAAGGCATCACATGACTGTCCCATTGCAGCAAACGCGTACCGCACTTCAGTCCAGAATCGCCGGTAATTCCTTCGCGAGAGCCATCCGTTGCTTGACGGCTTGACCGGTCAACGCAAAACCCAATAGATCTCCCTGGCTTGAGCGGAAAACCGCTTTTATATCGGGCGCCTCGCCCTCAAAGTCCCATTCTCCCTCAGCATCGCGTGCCGGCGGCGACACCACAATCGGGCACGCTGGCGTCTTGATGGCAACTGGCATCGCGGGGTAACTGACCTGCGTAGGCTCTCCTGCTAGCGTTGCTGCGAGTGCTCGCGCCGCCGCCATTAACGGAGCCACGTAGACCAGCACGTGTCCCGCCACCTCAGCGCAATCACCCATGGCATAAACATGCGGCGCACTCGTTTTTAAAAACCGATCTGTCACGATACCGCGCTGTGTTTCAATACCGGCCTCATTGGCCAGCGCCGTGCGGGGCCGCACACCAACCGCACAGAGCACCGCATCCGCCTCAATCGTTGCTCCATTATTGAGTGATACGACATACCCTTCCCCGCCTCGATTCACTTCGGTTGCCAGTGGCCCAAAATGAAATATAGCGCCCTTCTCCTCTAATGCTGCCTGCACCGCTCGCCCCGATTGCTCCGGTAACAAAGTGGGTAAACACCAGCCCATAGGATCCACCGCTTCCACTGAAAATCCGCCATTAAGGAGGTCATTAGCAAATTCACAACCGATCAAACCTGCGCCAATGATGGCAATCTTTTTCGCCCCTCGGGCCGCCAATAAATCCTGAAAACGGCGATAGTCATCGAGGTCGTTGACACCTAACACTTCATCCGCTGCATCGCCGCCTATTGGCGGGCGAATTAATTCAGCGCCCAGTGCGAGCACGAGCTCCGAATAAGACACTGACTCACCATTACCGAGCTGAACGGTCTGGGCATCGGTATCGATTTTGGTGATCTGTGTTCGCGTGCGAACCGTCACAGACAATTGCTCGGCGAGCTCTAGAGCACTTTGCGTCGCCAGCTTATCGGCCGAAAGATCCTTAGTGTAACCGGTGGAGATCATCGGCTTAGAGTAGCCTTCACCGCCATCAGAAGTCAGGACTGTCATCGCGACCGCGTCATCTTTACGTCGCAACTCGCGCACTAAGCCGTAACCCGCAAGCCCCGAACCAATCACGACCACGTGGCGACTATGGGCTTCACGCTCGCTATCAGCGGTAGCATCAGCAGTCTCTGGCGCGCTATCTTCGGAGCCGGGAATCAGTTCAAAATCTGCTTTACCCACACCACAATCAGGGCAGGTCCAGTCATCAGGCACGTCTTCCCATTTTGTTCCTGGTGCAATGCCGTCGTCCGGCCACCCCTCTTTCTCATCGTAGATCAATCCGCAAACGATGCATTCCCATCGAGCCATGTGTTGTTTTCCTCTTTTTTGCGTCATTCGCGAAGCGCTATGCGGGCGGGTGCCCCACCGCGCAAAACCGTCGCATTAACATCAATGATACTGAGCTGCCTGTTCGCGAAACCAGATTAATCACACCGCCGCAGCTAAATACGTCGCCTGATTGATCGCTGTTTTCGCATCCAGCTCGACGGCCTCAAACGCGCCCCCAATCAGATCAGCCGATACCCCCTTCGCCATCAAATCATCGTATAAACTGCGTTCAGGGACTTGGCCGGCGCAGATAATCACGGTGTCTACCTCAAAAGTTTTTGGTTGCCCCCCGATCAATACATGCAAACCAACATCATCAATGCGGACATACTCAACGGCATTGACCATGTTAACGCCACGACGGCTCAGCAAAATACGTTTTGTCCAACCCGTTGTTTTACCCAGACCACGACCGACAGGGGTGTCTTTGCGTTGCATCAACCACACCTCACGATCTGCCTTGTTGACCACGGGCTCAACACCGGTCACCCCACCGCGGGGGTGATTGTTAAAATCGACCCCCCACTCTTGGGCAAACAGCTCGATATCTAAAGCCGAGGATTTACCTTGGTGCGTAATTAGCTCGGTCACATCAAAACCAATCCCACCGGCGCCAATCACCGCTACTTTCTGACCAATCGGCTTGTCACCGCGAATCGCATCGATGTAGCCCACGACTTTGTCATGGTCAATGCCGGGAATATCAGGGGCGCGAGGGCTAATCCCTGTTGCGACTACCACGTGATCAAAACCGCCATCGGCAAGCGATTGTGCATCCACTTTCTGCCCTAAACAAACCGTCACCTCATGCTTAGTCATCATGGCGCGGTAATAGCGAATTGTCTCGTGAAATTCCTCTTTGCCTGGCACCTGTTTAGCCAGGTTGAACTGCCCTCCGATCTCGTCGGCAGCGTCATATAGCGTCACCGAATGACCGCGTTCAGCAGCAACCGTTGCATAAGCGAGACCCGCTGGACCTGCACCCACTACCGCAATTTTTTTCGGTTGCGCAGCAGGCCCCCAATTAAGCACTGTCTCGTGACAAGCACGCGGATTCACCAGACAAGAGGTCGTTTTTCCTGCGAAAGCGTGATCGAGACAGGCTTGATTACACGCAATACAAGTATTGATTTCTTCGGTGCGACCCTCTGCAGCCTTCTTGACTAACTCAGCATCCGCTAACATCGGGCGCGCCATAGAGACTAAGTCGGCGTCGCCATCGGCGAGTACGGCCTCCGCGACCTCGGGCATATTGATCCGGTTTGACGTAATCACTGGCACCGAAACCTCGCCTCGGACTCGCTTGGTCACGCCAGTGAACGCGCGCCGCGGCACCATCGTTGCAATCGTCGGAACCTGCGCCTCGTGCCATACAAAGTGCGTCGAAATCATAGAGGCGCCCGCCTTCTCCACCGCCTTTGCGAGCAACGCGATTTCCTCCCAACTCATGCCGCCCTCGAGCATGTCCATTGCGGCAATCCGAAAAATGACAATAAAGTCCTTGCCAACCGCCTCGCGAACCCGGCGAATCACCTCTACCGAAAAGCGCATCCGATTTTCGTAACTGCCACCCCATTTATCGGTTCGTTGATTTGTCTTTTCGACTAGAAAAGTCGACAAGAGATAGCCGGCAGAACCAATAATTTCTACACCGTCATAACCAGACTGCTTTGCCAACGTCGCGCAATAGGCATGATCTGCTATCTGCTTTTCAATACCCTCTTCATCTAGCTCCGCTGGCGAAAAAGCCCCAATACGAGATCGAATCGCTGAGGGCGCGACGGCGCCCTCGTTGTAGGCTAGCGCCCCCATATGGAGTATCTGCAAACAAATTTTGCAGTCAGGTGCGGCCTTATGCACCGCATCGGTCACTAAACGATGGCCTGCCGCCTCTTCCTGTGTATTGAGCTTTGATGCCGAGACCAGTGGTTGACCCTGCTCATCGGTGACCACCATTCCCCCTTCTTCATTCGGTGAGATACCGCCGGTAATAATCATCCCGACGTCCCCCGCCGCGCGCTCAGCATAAAAAGCTGCCATGCGCTCAAAACCGTCGGGCAGTTCCTCTAACCCCGTATGCATAGAGCCCATAATGCAGCGATTGCGGAGTTGGGTATGCCCTAAGTCGAGCGGAGAAAACAGATTGGGGTACTGCGCGTGTCCGGGTAAATCAGCTTTGGCGTTCATGAAACAGACTCATATCAGGTGGCAAAATAATGAAGGACGCAAGATAACGCAGCAAGCGAGGCGAAAACAGCAGTTTTCTGGTGTTTTACGTGAGCAAATAGAGCAATGCAGCCCTATTCAGTGTGTCCCCGTAAAACATAGCCCGGCCCCAAGGTGTTCTGCGGCACGGCATAGCGCGCTGATCTGTAGATTCCTGACTTATTATGTATAGCTTGTTCAACACAAATACAGTAAAACTATTAGCACACTAGCGGTATTACCTCGGGACAATGAACAGAACAGCATTACTGACATTGGGACGCTTTCCTAAGGCATTGACGCTCGCCAGAGGACTGCATCGCCAAGGAGTTCGGGTGATTGTGGCGGATCCGCTCAAACGCCACATCTGCTCGGTCAGCCGCGCCGTCGCGGAAAGTTACCACGTCACCGCACCCAACGACGATCTACTTGCTTGGCAAACCCAGTTGCTCGCCATTATCGACAGCGAGCAGGTCACCGATGTCATTCCTGTTTCGGAGGAAATTTGCCACGTCGGTAATTTAGCGGCGCTACTGCCCAAGGGGGTTCGTTATGTTGGCCCATCGGCACAATGGTTAGATCAGTGGCATGACAAACTGGACTTCGTGGCTCATGCGATTAATCGCGGCGTCACAGCGCCCTCAGTCTATGTCACCACTGATCCCGATACCCGCGCACTCATTAGACAGACAGACTGTGTACTCAAACCGCGGCGCGGTTGCTCTGGTACCGAGGTATCCTTTATTCGCCGCGGTAGCGCACTGCCCCTGGCATCTGAAGACATGCTGTTACAACGCAAGGTAGAAGGTAGTCACTTGTGTACCTTAAGCTGGGTAAAAGACGGCGTCGCACTGGCAACCGCCAGTTATCGTGGCACCACGTATAGCGGCACCGTGGCGGTCGGCTTTCAATCGGCCGCCACGCCGTTTTCTGTTCGGCGATGGATCGATCAATTCCTCGACAATACGGGCACAACCGGATTCATCAGCTTCGATTTTATTCTTGACCGGGCGGGTATTCCTTGGGGCATCGAATGCAACCCAAGATTAAGTAGTGGCATTCACTTTATGGATGAAGCTTGGATCGGCGGCGCGGTCTTGGAGCTACCGCAAGGTGCGGGAACCATCAGCGCGGCGGGCAAGCGCGCACAGTGGGGCTACTCGACGTTGACAGAAGCCTATAAATATCTTTTTCGGCTTCGCATCACGGAGCTCGTCCGTTGCCTCAGAGACTTCGTTTTATCGCGCGACGTGGTGTGGTCCTGGCGAGATCCTCTCCCCTTTTTGTTGATGACACCGCTGAGCTGGGAGCTTATCTGGACCGCACTAAAAGAGCGGATCCCATTGGGAGATGCTAGTCAGCGAGATATCGCTTGGCATTGGTTTGCAACACGAGACGAGGCAGAGTCCGGTGTCACGCCGAGCGATGACCAACATGGAGCATAACTTGACTTGCCGGTCGCGTCGTCATGCGAGCAGCTGGCCGAACCGTCTGGCCAGATGCCAAAGTCCAATCAAAATGACGTACCAACTCGGCCAAGATCAGAACACTCTCGGTCTGTGCAAAGCCTGCACCAACGCAGGTATGTGGACCTTGCCCAAACGGAATGTAGGCACCCTGCACCAGATCTTTTTCATGCTCTGGCAAAAACCGCTCCGGACGAAACGCATGGGGGTCTGTCCACCATTTTGCATGTCGGTGCAGCGTCCAAGGCGCCACCATCACCAATGCACCTTTACGCAATCGGCGGCCTCCGATGGTGGTCTCTCGCATGGCTACTCGGGGCATGAAAGTGATCGGCGGATACAACCGCAACGTTTCTTTAAAAAAAGCCTTCGTCAGAGGCAATTGCCGGGTGTGTTCGAAAGTCATTCGACCATCACCCACAATCTGTCCAATTTCGTCCCGCAATCGCTCACGCCACTGCGGTTGATCAGCCAATACGTAAAAAGCCCACGTCAGCGCGCTGGCCGTTGTCTCATGACCCGCCAAGAAAAACACTCCCAACTGGTCAATCAGTTCCTCACGAGTAAATGGCTCTCCGCTATCACGATCATGAGCGGCGATCACACTACTGGCGATGTCGTCAAAGCCGCTCGGGTCTTCAAGATGGGAATCAACCAATACCCCGAGATGATGTCGGATGCGCTCGCAGGCGCCGAGCACTTCGGGAGACTGCGGAAATTCGCTCCAGGCCGGCTTGAAAATCAAGCGCAACACATCGACTTGAACCGCCGACTTTTCAAACAGGGTAAAGTCTTCGAAAACATCAACCGCGACTCCCGACTGCAGTGGCGTCGAGAAGACAGTCCGGCAAATAATGTCCGCTGTGAGGTGACTCATGGCCAAGTCCAGCGAAAACACCTCTCCCGAGTCTGCCTTGTGACGCAAGGACAACAAGTGGTCATCCACGGCGGCTTGCATCGCGGTGAAGGCGTGACTGATGCGCATATGAGAAAAGGCGGGGTCGATCATCGCACGCTGGCGCTTCCAGCGTTCTCCGTCGGTGACAAAAATGCTGTCGCCAATCAAGTGCTCCAGCGCGCTCACCATCAAATCACTTTTTGGAAACACACCTTCTGCGTCACGCATAATCTCGCGGACAGTATCGGGATCATTAAACAACACCGTGGAGCGTCTCGAATAGCCAAGATTGCCCACATCGAAGCGGTAAGCCGCAGCGGGCAGCAACTCAAGCAAATTGCCGTCACCCTTCCACAGCACTCGTGCCAAGGCCACAACAGACCAGAGCGACAGAGGCTTGGGGGGTATATACAGATTGTCCGTTGCCATCACACACATCCCATTGTCTGGCCACAGTATGGAGGGGGGGTGTAATGGTGTCGACCCACACGCTGTTTGAATGGCTTGTTGGATTACACATACTAACCGGTGCCATCGGTTTGATTGTCATTTGGATACCCATTGCAGGCCGCAAGGGCGGGCATCTGCACCGCCGAGCGGGCACATTATTTGTGCAAACAATGATCATCACGGGCTTCACTGCAGTGGCTATTAGCCTGACGACCCTCTCTGACCCCATTGGCACACATCCGCATCTTGCCGACCATCCCGTCTTTGCCGATCCGCGAGCAATCAGCAATATTTTTGGCTGGATGATGCTGTATCTCGCCACACTAACGGTAAACCTGGCGTGGCAAGGTTGGTTGAGTCTGCGCAATAAGCAGCATCATTTGGCTAATCGTGTTTGGCACAATCTGCTGTCACAGGCACTATTGACCGTTGCCTCCATCAATTGTTTTGTCCGCGGCGTGATAGAACCTGAGCCTATGATGATGGGTATTTCGTTAGTAGGCTTTGCGACGGTTTTGACCAACTTATGGTTTATTTACAAGCCTCATCCGTTGCCCACGGATCGCATCAAAGAGCATATTAAATGTTTAGTGGGCGCTGGCATTTCTGTCTATACCGCCTTCTTTGCCTTTGGTGCAGTCCGTTTATTACCCGAACTCGCATTGCAACCCGGGCTGTGGGCAGTGCCATTAATCGTCGGCTTGGCGTTAATTATTTATCATCAGAGAAAAGTCACACGACCCGCCTCTCGCAAATGGAAAATTGTGTGACCCAGCCACATGTGATCGTCATTGGGGCAGGCGCTGGCGGATTATCAGCCAGCATCGACTTAGCGCGGGCCGGTGTGCGCGTCACCCTGCTGGAGCGCGCTGCCGCACCCGGCGGTAAAATGCACGCCCGTGAGATTGACGGCCTGTCCATTGATGGCGGCCCCACCGTACTCACCATGCGGTCGGTATTTGAACAGCTATTCGAGGATGCCGGCACCTCTCTCAGTGATCGCCTCACCCTACTCGACAGCCCCATTATTGCGCGTCACGCTTGGAGCGATGGCGGCCTGCTGGACTTGTTCCCAGACCGCGAACGTTCGCGACAGTCGATAGAGCAGTTTGCGGGAAGCGATAATGCCGCCGGCTTCGATCGCTTCTACTCTCAGAGTGAAAAAATCCACAGGGCACTGTCCTCGACTTTCATGAAGGCGACGAAACCCAATCCGCTGACGCTGGTTGCCCGAGTATTACGCCAGCATCCACTCAGTTCGTTACTCGCCGCACGGCCATCACCTGATCTATGGCGCGCATTGGGCGGCTTTTTCTCAGACGAAAGGCTGCAACAACTATTTGGGCGCTACGCAACCTACGTGGGATCCTCACCACTGAGTACGCCCGCCACGTTAATGCTGATTGCGCACGTCGAATTAGACGGTGTTTGGCTAGTAGATGGCGGCATGCATCAGCTTGCAGCGACGATGGCTGAGCTAGGTCAGCAACTGGGTGTAGACCTGCACCTCAACACTCACGTTAGTGAAGTCTTGGTAGAAAATGGAAAGGTGGCTGGCGTTCGATTGAAGGATGGCACTGCCGTATCTGCCGATGCCGTGGTCTTTAACGGCGACACACAAGCCATTGCCACGGGTCAACTCGGGGAATCAGCTTCCTCTGCTGTGAGACTGCGGCCAAATCATCAGCGAGCACTCTCTGCATTGACTTGGTGCATCAAAGGTCAGGCATCGGGCTTTGATCTCGACCACCATAATGTCTTCTTCGAGTCTCACTATCCGCGAGAATTCAACACCATTTTTGAAGAACGTAGCGTGCCTTCAAAACCCACCGTCTATGTGTGCGCACAGGATCGTGGCCCTACCGGCAAACGCAACGAAACAGAGCGGCTGCTCATGCTAGTGAATGCGCCAGCCAATGGAGACACTCAGACGTGGTCGACCCATGAGGTCAGCCACATTCGAGATAATGCGCTTGCAGTGCTGAACCGTTGCGGACTCAATCTCAGCTTTCGCGACGATGACTGTGTTGCGACTACCCCAACAGATTGGCATAGCCGTTTTCCCGGGAGTGGCGGCTCGCTCTACGGCGGCGCGTCACACGGTCTTTGGTCTAGCTTTACTCGGTCCGGTGCTCGCAGTCGCCTGAAAGGGCTCTATTTATCGGGGGGTAGTGTTCACCCTGGACCTGGCGTGCCGATGGCCACACTCTCAGGCCGACTGGCGGCGCGCACCCTGCTCAGTGATATCACCTGATGGCGTCGCAGCTTGGACTGGCAGAGCCCAAAAATCATCCAGCGCGCTGATCGTGTCATTAGGCAACTCCCAATGAGGCAAACCCATACTGGGAACAAGACGTTTGATCGTCCATTGTCCCTTTGCATTGATCAATTCGGGCACACGTTCAAAGCCAATATTGGGGTCGTCGTCATAAAGCACCAAACACGGCAGTGTCAGCCGGCTATATAAACGCGACATAGCCTGCTCAGTGAACAGACTAAAAGTCAGAAATTTGAGGGGCACGAGATGCGCGCCCGGTTGCCGAGCCGTCTCCCATGCATACTGCACGAGATACTCAGGCGTTGGACCAACAAAAGCCTTATTTAAAAACCAGCGAATACTCGCTTTCGTGGTCAAGGCGCGGAACAGTGGCTGCCCGACCCAACGTGAATTCAGCAGGCGTTCAAGTCGAGATCCGTTAGGCAGCGAGGGTGGACTCGCTGTTCCCATGCCTGTGGGCGAAATCAAGGTCAAACTGCGGATACGAGTGCCTTGTTCAAGGATGGCGCGGGCGACAAATTCGCCCGTCAACGACAGCGCGACAACATCTGGTGGGGTTTTAAAGTCTCTCAGCCATTCCGCGATCCACCGCGCATACTGCACGCTCGAGTACGACACCGCAGAACGATCAGACAGACCAAAGCCCGGTAAGTCAGGTGCCATCACCGGTCGCTTGTCGCGGTAATGCTCAAATAACGGACGAATTTCCATCGCACTAGGGGCTGCGTTAATACTGTGCAACAGCACCAATGGAGTGCCTTCTGAGACCTCTCCTTGATACCCGCGCAGTGTCACGTTTCCGTCGAGTGAGACAGCGAATTGTTCCGCATCCAACGCAGGCGCCAGCGGCTTGGCCATGATATAACCATCAATGACAATGGACAGGCTAATAGTATAAATTGCGGGACACTCGCCCGGATAGCTTCTTTTTCACATTTCTGGGATCGGGGCTTAACATACAGCCTTCGCCGCAGTCACTGAGGACACACATGAGCACCGCGTATCCATTTACCGCCATCGTCGGCCAAGATGATATGAAACGGGCACTGACGATTGCCGCCGTTGACCCCGGTATCGGGGGCGTTTTGGTACTAGGCGAACGCGGCACGGGTAAGTCCACCACCATTCGTGCGCTCGCTGCGCTACTGCCAAAAATTGATGTCGTCAAAAGTTGCCCCTATCAATGCGATCCGCATCAATCACAGCCGGGGCTCTGTAATGCCTGCGCTAAATCCTCGAGCACTCCTATCAAGACGACCATGACCATTCCTGTTGTCGATTTGCCTTTGGGGTCTACAGAGGATCGCGTGGTCGGCGCACTCGATATTGAGCGCGCGCTCGTTAACGGTGAAAAAGCCTTTCAGCCCGGACTATTGGCACAGGCTAATCGCGGCTTTCTCTATGTCGATGAGGTGAATTTACTCGAAGACCATATTGTCGACGCGCTACTCGATGTCGCAGCGTCAGGCGAGAATGTGGTGGAGCGTGAAGGGCTCAGCATACGACACCCCGCTCAATTCGTTTTAGTGGGTAGCGGCAACCCCGAAGAAGGTGAATTGCGACCCCAACTGCAGGATCGATTTGGCTTATCCGTTGATGTGCGGACGCCCTCTGATGTGCCGACGCGAGTCGAGATTATTCGCGCAAGGGAAGCATTCGATAAAGATCGCAGCGCTTTTCGCAAGCGATGGGCGCGCAAAGAAAGCACTTTGCGACGACGCATACAGCGGGCTCGGGAGGCGCTTGATAGCGTCGACACTCCCGCCAACCTGTTAGAAACCGCGGCAAAGCTCTGTCTTGCACTAGGTACTGACGGATTGCGCGGAGAATTAACGCTAGTGCGCAGCGCGCGCGCCTTAGCCGCGCTGAACGGCGACCCCATTGCAACGCTAGAACACCTAAAATCCATCGCTCCTTCTGTGCTCCGACATCGCCTCCGGCGCGACCCCCTCGATGAATCCAGCGCTGACATTCGAGTGGAACGAGTGATTTCGGAGCTTTTCACTGACTGTGACGACTGACACACCATCCCTGTGGGCGGATGCAGAATGGGCTGCCGCACTGCTAAATCTGATGGGAGATCGTATTGGCGGCGTCCATCTGCGCGCCTCTCCGGGACCGGTCAGAGATTACTGGTTAGATCGTGTCCAGACGCTTTCCGGCCAATCACACCTGAGAAAAATTCCTGCCAATATTCCAGAAGCCCGACTACTGGGCGGCATTGATCTTGGTGCCACACTGCAGCAGGGCAAGCCGGTCGCCGAGATCGGCATGCTAGGAGAGTGTCACGAGCGCATCGTCATAGCTGCCATGGCCGAGCGTCTTCCCAGAAATACGGTTCACCATCTCTGTGTCGCACTGGATGACGGCCAGTTGTCGATCGCTCGCGACGGTATCGATACGCAAACCGCCGCACGCATTACATTGATCGCTGCAGACGAAGGAACTGAGGAAGAATTCATCCATAGCGCACTGTCTGATCGCTTGGGCATCACGGTGAATCTGCAATCCATCGGTATCCATGGTGTAGAGGATGACATTTTTGATCGCGATCAAATTGAACGGGCTCGGGCACGCTTTGACGACATAGTCGTGACAGAAGCACATCGGGTCGCCATCGCAACATTGAGTCTCACCTTAGGTATCGACTCTCCTCGGGCAGCGCTAGCAGCTGTCCAAGTAGCCTGTGGTGCCGCAGCGCTCGCTGGCCGTCGCACGGTAGAAGACAGTGACATTGCCTGCGCGCTCCGCCTGTGTCTGATTCCCAAAGCAGCGCAGTTACCCGACATGGCTGAACCAGAGCCAGAGCCAGCGCCAGAGCCTGAAGTAGATCAACCGGAAGAGCAGGAACCCCCGCAAACGAGTGAGCAAATGCCATCAGACGAAGATCGCTTGCTCGAGGCCACGCTCGCGCAATTGCCAGAGGGACTCCTCCAGCAGTTGCAAACACGCGCCGCAAAAGTACGCCAAAGCAGTGCAGGCACGTCTGGAGCCCATCATCGGCACCAACAGCGCGGGCGTCCAACTGGCGTTTTTCGAGGCGACCATCGCCGCGGCGGTCGAGTCAATATTCTTGCGACACTCCGCGCCGCTGCGCCCTGGCAACCCTTGCGTCGACGCGAACGCGGAGACCCTTTGCGCAAGCTAGAAATACGCCGCGACGATATTCATCTGACGCGCTACCAACAGCGCCGCGAATCGCTAACATTGTTCGTGGTTGACGCCTCGGGTTCCGCGGCGATGCAGCGCCTTGCCGAAGCAAAAGGCGCAGTGGAATTACTCCTTGCGGATTGCTACGTGCGCAGGGATCAAGTGGCGCTGATTGCTTTTCGTGATGAGATGGCCGAGCTCCTTCTGCCACCGACGCGGTCGCTGGTGAGAGCCAAGAAAGCGCTAGCGGCACTACCTGGCGGCGGTGCAACCCCGATGGCTGCCGCATTAGATTTAACGCGAGATATTGTCGAGCGCGCGAGCAAACAAGGTACGACCACACAGTATATTTTGCTTACCGACGGCGCCGCCAATGTGGCGCTGGATGGTACGCGGAATCGCGAGGCAGGTACTCGGGATGCGTTGACGGCGGCACGGCGACTCGCTGAACAGCCCGTCAATGGCTTGGTGATCGACACCGCACAGCGTCCGCAACCTAGGGCAAGAGATTTGGCTGACACATTGCGTGGTACTTATATCGCGCTTCCCAAAGCAGATGCCCGCACGCTAAACCGGACGATTCGAGCTGCTTCGGGATGACCTCGGCAACCCATTGGCAGGCCGTCGCCGACGTTTGGCCACTGGCTGATAGCAGTCGCTTCATCTCGCTCGATGGCAGCGATTATCATGTGCAGGTCTCTGGCGAGGGTCCTGATCTGCTGTTGCTGCATGGCGCCGGCGCATCAAGTCATTCGTTTGCTGGTATCACCCCACTACTCACCCCACACTTTCGTGTCATCTCACCTGATTTACCAGGCCAAGGATTTTCTTCCTTACTGCCGCCTGAGCGGGTGGGATTGGTGCAGTTTAGTGACTACCTCAACGCCTTACTCGAACAGCTCGATGCCACACCGCAATGGATTGTTGGGCACTCGGCCGGTGCTGCGCTCGCAACACAGTACGCGCTTAATGGCGCCGAATCGCTTAAAGGGATTCTCTGTATCAACCCAGCGTTTAATCCCTTTGGCTCCATGGCCGCTCCTTTTTTTAGCTTGGCCGCAAAATGGCTGGCGCGCAGTCGATGGCTACCGCGCGCGCTCGCCTCTCCGAGTCTGCGCTGGCGTGCCACAGGGTCAATGCTGGCCGACACCGGCTCATCAATCGATCCCATCATGTCGCGCTGTTACGACACCTTACTCAGTGACCCCGATCATATTGCAGGAACCCTGCGGATGATGGCCGGCTGGGACTTACCGCCCCTACTCAACCGACTGGGCGAACTGCAACAACCTGTCTGGCTGGCCGCGTGTGAGGGAGACCGCACCATCCCACCCAGCCGCATTACATCAGCCGAGCGGTACTTTACTCACTGCCGAACCCTGCTCATTCCTGAATTGGGACACCTCGGGCACGAGGAGGCGCCCAAGACGTTCGCTGATCTACTGCAGGCTTTGATTGCGAGCAAGCGATCCTAGGCCACGCAAGCGAGCCAGAGCCCCATCATTTACGTCAGGCGGTTGCCGGTTAGATCGCGCTTTATGATGGGTTAATTCGCGCTGATACCGGCCTAATCTGGGCATTTTGCGAGTGAAAAGAATGCTGTGCAGTGCCAAGGCGCACTGGTACACTGTCCAATATAAGTGACAACTTAAGTGTCTTTTTTATATGAATATTGCCCAGTCAGCGTTCGAATCCTTAACCACCGCGGATTCTCGACCCACTGCCATCGTGATAGGCACTGGATTTGGTGGCCTCGCGGCTGCGATACGGCTGGGCGCAAAAGGCTACCGCGTCCATATGCTCGAGAAGCTCGACGCACCGGGTGGACGGGCCTACGTCTACCATCAGGATGGCTTCACCTTCGATGCGGGTCCGACCATTGTTACCGCGCCATTCCTGCTTGAGGAATTGTGGCAACTTTGCGGCAAACGATTCTCGGATGATGTGGACTTGCGTCCCATGGACCCCTTCTTCCGGCTGCGCTTTGATGACGGCAGAATTTTTGATTACTGCGGCGACAAGCGCCGTAACCTTGAGCAAATTAAAAGCTATTGTGCGGAGGATGTAGACGGCTACGAAGCTTATTTAGAGGCGAGCGAAAAACGCTATAAAGTGGGCTTTGAAGGACTAGTAGACAAGCCGTTTGATTCGCTCATGGCACTGTTTCGATTTTTACCTGAGCTCATTAAGTTGCGCAGTGATCGCAGTGTGTATCGGTTGGTGTCACGTTATATCCGCGATCCACAATTGCGAATGACCATGAGCTTTCACCCGCTGCTGATCGGCGGCAACCCCTTCTCTGTCACCAGCGTTTACACCCTTATTTCGTATCTTGAGCAACGATGGGGCGTTTGGTCTGCAATGGGCGGCACAGGCAGCATTGTAAAAGGCATGGCAGGTCTCATTGAAGGCCAAGGCGGCAAAATCGAATGCAACGCAGAGGTTGAAGAAATTCTCGTCGAAAACGGCAGCGCAAAAGGCGTTCGTCTGCGTGATGGACGGGTACTGCACAGCGATCTCGTCGTCTCCAATGCCGATGCGGCTTGGACTTACCGACACCTTATCGACGCCCGTCACCGGAAGCGCTGGACCGATCGTAAGATTGAACGCTCTCATTATTCTAATGGTTTATTTGTGTGGTATTTCGGTACACAGGGCAAGTATGAAGACGTGCCCCACCATTCGGTGATTTTAGGACCGCGCTATCGCGGATTGCTGGATGATATTTTTAAACGCAAAGTGCTGGCAGATGACTTCAGCCTGTACTTGCACCGACCGACCGAGACGGATCCGTCCATGGCACCTGAGGGTTGTGATGCCTTTTATGCCCTCGCCCCCGTTCCGCATCTCGATGCCGACGTCGACTGGACAGAATACGCGGAAACATTCCGACAGCGCATCTGCCAACGACTTGAAGATACGATGCTTCCCGGCTTGAGTGACCGCATCGTGACGTCGCGGCTACTGACACCACAAGATTTTCAAGATCGACTCTGCTCATTTAAAGGTGCTGGGTTCAGCTTCGAACCGCGCATTACACAAAGCGCTTGGTTTAGGCCCCACAACCGCAGCGAAGATGTCAAAGGGCTCTATTTAGTGGGAGCTGGTACGCACCCTGGCGCAGGAATGCCGGCGGTGATCTCATCAGCCAAGGTCATTGATCAATTGATTCCAGCGGCGGTGACACAACGTGCGTAGCGATCATCAGATCACCACGCCTCACACCGACATGCGTGAATGCCGGCGGCTGCTCTACCATGGCTCCCGGTCGTTCCATATAGCCTCTCGTTTTTTGCCGCCGACGCTGCGGGAATCAGCCTGTGGACTCTATGCGTTTTGTCGCATCGCAGACGATCTGGTTGACCTTGGGGAGGATCCCAAACAGGCACTGGCAGCATTACATCGGCGTCTCGATCTTATTTATGCTGGCACACCCGAGAACCATTCTGTCGACCGTGTACTGAGTCAAATTGTAACGGATCACTTGCTTCCCCGCGGGTTGCTCGATGCACTGCTAGAAGGCTTCGACTGGGATACCGCAGGACGGAGCTATGAGACCGTTGATGAACTCTGCGACTATGGCGCACGAGTCGCTGGCACAGTCGGTCTTATGATGGCCATACTCATGGGCGTAAAAGATCACAACACGCTCGCTCGGGCAGCGGACCTTGGTGTTGCCATGCAGCTGACTAATATCTGTCGTGACGTTGGTGAAGATGCTCGTGCCGGCCGGCTTTACTTGCCCCGGCAACTGTTGCGTGACAACGGCATTGATCCCGATGATTTCATGGCGCACCCCTCACCCGGACCCAAACTAACAGCCGTACTGCAACACCTTCTTGGCGAGGCAGATAGGCGCTATCAGCTGGCTGATATTGGCATTGAAAAATTGCCTAAGACCTGTCGACCAGGCATTCGTGCCGCTCGCAGACTCTACGCTGAGATTGGCCACACGCTGGCGACCGGCGGGTACGATCCCATTACCACACGAGCCATCGTGATGCGTCGCCGCAAAGTGGGGATTGTCACCGGAGTCTTCAGAGCATCTAAGGAGCTGTCAGACGACCTTTCGGCACCTTGCGCGCGCGAAAATCAGTTTCTGCTGGCTAGCGTTCCGCACACGGAAGAATGGCAGCGGCCCACACAGCCAAGAAGCTTCTCACCGAGCGCATCATGGATGCTGGATCTGTTCATGGTAATGGGTCAACGAGATCAGATAACCGCTGAAAACCAATCAACCGACCACAGCGGACGGATCTGAGTTCACAGCGTTGCTACTATCCGAGGACCACTCGAGACCAACGCCTGAGAGTATTTGATCATAGCGACCTGAACGCAACGCCTCCCACTCCAACTTGAACCATGGCGTCAGCGTTTCAGGCCGCTCACTCAGCCACTCATCCAGCGCGCTCGGCGCTATCCAACGCCAATCTGCGACCTCTAATGGATTAGGATTGGGGTCACGGTCAATACGCCCCACATAAACGGAACAGAGCTCATGCTCTGCACCTGCTGCGTCATATTGCGCTTGATATTGAAAACGATGCGTAAAGGCAAGGTCTGCTGCGACACCCAGCTCTTCTTCTAGTCGGCGCTGGGTCGCAATCTCGTAGGTTTCACCTCTGCGTGGATGGCTGCAGCAGGTGTTAGACCAAAACGCCGGCCACAGCGCTTTTTGCTCACTTCGCTGCTGCAACAGTACCTCGCCGCGTGCATTAAACAGAAATATCGAGAAAGCCCGGTGCAAGGTGCCCGTGCCGCGATGGAGTTCTGCTTTGGTGCCATAACCCAGCACCTGATCTTGAGTGTCGACGACAATCAACGCCTCGGTATCGAAAGAGACGACTGCTGCAGAGGATGTCCGTGTCGACATGAAGGTGTCCCCAAAAAATAAAATGACCCGCTCCCAAGGGGAGGATAGTATTAGAAAGTGGTGCAGTTTACAGGCGATCGACAGCTCTGGGGGCAGGGTGATCGCAATCTGTTCCACTTCTTATACTATCGGCTCAGTCTAAAAGACCTCACCGCGGGTCGTAAACTTCAGGCCCCCAGAAGGGGCCTGTAACACTTGTTAGCTCCGTGCAGGAGGCATAGCCTCTTGCTGGGTACTAACGGCCATGCCGCCGCTGTTGGGATCGCCTAACCAGTCATATCTGTCAGTACTCAACAGAATGAAATGGATAGTAATTGCGAGTGTGAACATGCCCACTGCAACTCCCGTCAGAACTTGGCGTGGATCAAACAACATCCAGAATCTGTGCATAAGTTGTCTCCGTTACTTAATTGCGAAATAGCTTTAACGCCATTCGCTGTGAACAAAGCAGTTCAATGGTTTTTAGAACCAAGGCTTCCACACATACAGTAAATAGTGTGCAACTACTGCGATGCCCACAAAGCCGATAAATCCACGAATATAAGCTGCGTGGAACTCTCGAGCTTCGTTCTCAGACAAACTACTCATGGTTAATACCTCCCATGTACGTTTGTTTCATACTTTTGCCGCCCATCACACCGAGGTGTGAATGGACGACGCCTTTTCGGAATGAACCGTCACTCAAGAGTGTCGGTTTACGCCTTCCTAACTAAACCAAATTGGCCTAATCAAGATCTCTCCCGCACACCAATGGTGCGGTTGTGAGTTAGCCACGCTATCTCACTAAATTCAGTGCGCCTCTCCTGCCGTGTCGCCTTGCTCAAGACTCGAGGTCTCCATCTCCATCGCCGCTGGCGCCGCTTCTTCCAACACCTCGGGAGCCGCATCAGGAGCAGGAGCAGGAGCGAGTGCGCCCAAGTTCGGGTAATCGGCCAACATGTTTGCGCCTAATAGCGGTTGGTAAGCACCTTGGTGACAAGTCGCACAGTTCACCTTTTGTGCATCACCCAAGGGGCCCTGTCGATGATCAGGCAACCAATCGTTTGTCGGATTGATGTACGCATTATTCATTTCCTTGACCATCTGCTGCCCATGCCACGCCTTAACGCGTTCAGAGTTACTTTCCTCCCAGGAGCCAAAGGCACGACTGTTGTGACAGTGAGTACAGTTCACGCCCAGCGCGTCGGAGTAATGCATCATCAGACTGTAGATATGCTCCGTGCTCTGAATCGAAGCGTCATGCCCCTGTGGTAGCGCGGAATCACCCTGCGCTCTGGCAACACCATCTTCCAGCAGGTAAGGGGTAAACGGATCAATCGGTAGCGAGGTGTAAACCGACGATTCCTGATGTGCCACGTTCTGCATCGTATGGCCCATGTTCTCTGCGTGCCGCGGAGGCACGCCGATCGTCCAGACTGCTTCGGGTACATTATTACCGCGGTGACAGGTGTAACAGGTCACGCCTGCCCCGCCCACGTGAGCGTCCCAATTTTCATTAGCGTTCTGTGTCATGGCGATCATGACCCGCGCCACCTTTTTGGTGTAAAGGGTATCTTCTTCAAAGCCCTCACCGGCTACGTGGCAATAGTTGCAGCCTTGATCAGGTGACACCCATTGCGTAATCGCAGCCATCAATCGGGTAAACTCTCCGACAGACAAGTGTCCAAGCACCTCAACATTTTGATAAATGTCGGCGGCCTTTGGGCCCTCTGAGCTGACAGCAGGTATCGCGGCCGGCACCTGATTGGCATTCACCAATGCCTGTAGCGTCTCTGGGTTATAAAGCGCTTCCATTCCAGTGCCGCGGTAGCCGCGTTGAACCGACTCGGGGGGTGGTGCCTCACAACCCATCAAGAGCGCCGTACCTAAGAGAAGAACACTGGCAAACCGTTTCATCGTGAAGGCGTTCATTGTGCACCCCCTATCATTGGGTCGATTACCGGTGTCGCCTCAATCGGAGGATAGGCCGGCACGATGCCGTGCTTCATACCCCAGAGGTACCAGTTCTCAACAACCGTTCCTGTCAACAGAATCCCGATCGCGCCGGTTAACACCGTCAGGACCGCAAACCACCATCCCCATCGGTGAATCGATTCCATCGACGCGTTGAATCCCATGCACCATCTCCAGAACAGCGCTCCCCGCTCTGCTGCGGTACCCCGATCAGTGATCTGATCGATCTCTCTATCAGCACCATAACGACTAGTGGCCAAGATGGTCGCGCCGTGCATCGCAAACAAGACTGCCGAGCCATAGAGGAAGGCAATTGAGAGCATATGGAATGGGTTGTAGAACAAATTGCCGTATCGGAGCGAGAAAGCCGCTGTCCAATCTAGGTGAGGAAAGACGCCGAATGGCACCGCTTCAGCCCAGGAGCCCATCAATATGGGACGAATAAAGCCCAGCACAAGGTATAAGAGAATCGCTGCGCCAAAGGCCCAAGCAAGATAATTACTCATTCCCAAATTCCGTGAGATACGGAAGGTGCGTGCCCACCAGAGCATGATCGATAGCGTTAACAGAGCGCCGACGATCAGCCACCAGCCACCGTCATTTAACGGTGGGATAGTGAGTCCATACTCGGGGGGAGGTGGCTCCAAAGCCAACCAAAAGAGTTGCCGTACAAACTGAACAGGATCCCAGTTCACCGAAGCAAACATGTTCATCCCGATAATGAAGAACGCCAGTGCACCTGCAATTAGCGCGAAGACGCCTAACGTCCCGAGATAAATGGGACCGATCTGCGCATCACCGAGTTTGCCGAGCCAATGATTATGGATGATCCCGCTGGTGCGATTGTATTCTTCATCGCCAATGGGGACACCGGGGTAATCGGGCGCAGCGACCTGCACTTGTGTAAAAATATTTTGATATTCTCTCATGACATGGTCCCCTCTCAGTACCAGACCGGCAGTTCAAGCCACCAGTTCCACCATTCCGGCCAGCCGCGCGTCCAAAATGGCCCGCTAATGACGATGCATACCGCACTCCAAAATGCCGCCGAAATAGCCACGAATACGCCGACACGGTGAATACCTAGCGCGCCAACGGAGTAGCCGATGCTGTCGCGGAAGAACGTATTTTCATGCTCTCCGGTTTTCACTGTTTCTCCCTCGCGGGGATCCGTCGCCATCAATATCAGCGACCCGTGCATCGACAGTGCCAAGGCGGTCGTGAAGAAAAATGTCACCGCGATCATATGCGCCGGGTTGTAGTGAAAATGTAGAAACTGGTAACCCACGTTGGACACCCAGTCGAGATGGCTGAGAATGCCGTAGGGGAAGCCATGACCCCATGCGCCGAGGAGCACAGGGCGAATGATGACCAGCGTGATGTAAGCAAATATGGCGAAACTAAAGGCAAAGGGAATGTGCAGTCCCATGCCGAGTTTTCGCGAAATCTCCACTTGCCTCAGCGCCCATGACCCAAACGCACCCACGGCACAGATCGTAATGATCTGCCAAAGGCCGCCCTCTCTGAGCGGTGCCATACCGAGCCCATAGGATAAATCTGGCGGTGCGATGCTAATTTGCCAGACGTTCCAGGTAGGACCGATGGCAGCGCCATAAATCAGTAGCCCTGTGCCCAGAAAGGCGAAAAATGCGGTGGTAACGCCAAAGAAGCCAACCCAGAAGGGACCTATCCAAAAATCGAATAGATCGCCTCCGATAAGAGTTCCTCCCCGGACACGATACTTTTTCTCAAAACTCAGCATCGACATGACATGACTCTCCCTTTATGGCGTTAGCCGCCAGTTCTCAAACAACCACTCACCGATCTCTGTATCCTACTGATCTCGGTTTGCTCAAATCCTCATGAAGGCATAGGGCGTTAGGCTGTATGCCGCCCGCCTAGCTTCCTGCCAGCAGCTCTCCTTGCTGCCCGCCCGCTGGAACGTTAATGACTTTAAGATCGCCGCCGATATGAACCAGGTGAACACCATCACAAATAGCATCCGAAACTGCAGTTGATCCCAAATACTGTGGGGCCCATCACTTGTTCTGTGATTTGTTGCCATGAGTCTGCCCTCCACGAAGGGTGTTTGTGTCACTGTCGACGTTGTGCTGTGATTCATGCCGCGTCTCCAAACTGCAGGCTGTCGCTTGCATGTTGAACATGTGCAATTTCTACCGTGCCCTCACCCGCGGCCTTTGCCACTTGCTCGGCGGCATCGCGCAATCGTTTGGCCGCTGAGATACGAACGAGAATAGGCTGTGCTGCCACAATGCGGTCGAGGCCACTCTGCGCACTATCGGTCCACACCAACGTCTCTGCGGCACGTGCCGGCGTCGGATCAACCTTATCGAGCTCGGTGCCCAGTGGCAGAATATTGAACAACGCGTCGAACAGCGCGTTGCAGACTTCCTGCACTAGATAGCAGGTACCCGCATAGCCCATGAAGGGCGTACCTGTGTGGCGTCTAATAATGGTGCCAGGCAGCGATGCCGGAACATAAATGCTTTTATTGCCTGCCTCGTTGATATACATGCGCTCGTTGTAACCGCCAAATACCAACAATGCGCCCGATTGATGAATCGCGTCTCGAACTTCCTCGTTATCTGGCTTAACCCCGGCTTTGCGGGAAAAGTGAAAGGCGCAAGGTAGGCCTAACTCGCCCTCGAGGAAGTGACGTAATCCTCGCGTATAAGTTTCCGTTGCGACCACACCAAAACTGGCTGTGCCAAAAAAATCC
>JAOHHD010000048.1 GCA_028117185.1 Luminiphilus sp. | reverse complement strand
TGACATATACCAGTAAGTTATTGCTATAAAGGTATATCGGGGAAATTGTGGTGCCGGAGAGAGGAGTCGAACCTCCGACCTTCGCATTACGAATGCGCTGCTCTACCAACTGAGCTACACCGGCTTGGGCCGGCGCATGTTAAGTAAAAGAAGCCACCAGCTCAATAGCTGTCCCAGCGATTGTTCGTTGGCAAGCATAGGGCGACTCAGGGTTAGCGCATCGCTGGCCACCATGATCGTCGTTTATCGACCGACCGTGGTTTAATAGCGACATGACACGCCGCGACACATGCTAAACGAAGACCTATGAAACGCTATCTCGTCACAGGCGCCGCTGGTTTTATTGGCGCCAATGTCGCCAGTGCACTCCTGCGTGCCGGCCATGCAGTCGTCGGTGTCGATAATATCAACGACTACTACGACCCCCAGCTCAAACGTTATCGCCTAGCGCCTCTGCTGGCAGAGCCACATTTTTTATTTATCGAAACAGATCTGGCTGACGCGGGTGCCACGCAAGCCCTGTTTACCGATCAACGATTCGATATTGTGATCCACCTTGCTGCTCAAGCTGGCGTCCGATACTCGCTAGAAAACCCAGGGGCTTACGTGCAAAGTAACCTAGTTGCTTTTCAGCACTTAATCGACTGCTGCTGCGCGGATCCGCCTGAGCACCTGGTCTTTGCCTCATCAAGCTCTGTCTATGGCAACAGTGACCATGAATGGCTCTCTGAATCAGACGCCACCGATCGCCCTGTTAGCCTTTATGCCGCCACAAAGAAATCAAACGAAGTCGTGGCACACACTGTCGCTCATCTGTATCAATTACCCACCACCGGGCTGCGGTTTTTTACGGTCTACGGCCCCGCGGGACGGCCTGACATGGCGTATTTCAGTTTCACCCAAGCCATACTGGCTGGCAGCCCTATTCGCGTTTTTAATCATGGCCATCTCGAACGTGACTTCACCTACATCGACGATATTGTTGCGGGCGTACTGGCAGTGACAGAGGCACCACCTACGGAGTTACCAACCCCATTTCGTCTATTGAACCTCGGCAATCATGAGCCCGTCCCGCTCGGTGATTTCATCGCCACGCTTGAGCGCTTACTGGGCAAAGAAGCTAATAAGCAGTTTGTTGAGATGCAGCCAGGGGATGTGCGCCGCACTGCCGCTAACATTGAGGCGGCGAGATCGCTCGTTGGCTTTAGCCCCTCGACACCACTTGCGGTTGGTCTCGAGCGGTTCGTCACCTGGTATCGCGAGTACTATCCGGATTAACCGGCTTGCTAGTGTGCGGCAGTACCGATCTGATAAACCAAAATAGCGTGGCCACCGGGACTGGTTAGCATTGCCTCAGCAAAGTGCGCGCCTTCAGGGGTGACATCGGTGACCGTCGCGGTGGTCGACACGCCGAATCGCTCGGCACGCGCCATCGTCTCTGATAAATCATCCACCTGTATCACAGTCACGACTGCCGTCGGCAGTGCGGCATTGGGAGGGGGTGCATCAGGGTGCTCAATCAAGAAGAGCCCTCGTGGCTCTAGCGAGGTCGACAGTAACGCGCGTCTGATTGCCAATGAGGCGTCGATATTAAATACCTCGCCCAGAAATGGCTCGCCATTGGGGGGGAGCGTCCCCTCAAAATCCAGGCTAAATCCAATGACCTCGGTAAAAAATTGAATCGATCGGTCGATATTGGGCGTCATGAGTGAGATGCGTTTGATACGGGCCATCTCGTTAGCGATAACCTGTCCGGAAACAAGCCCGGCGATCAAAGCAGCGACGACAAGGCAGCTTTTTCCACTGCGCATGACGCCCAATTGTGGCGCGTGTCTCATTGAGCCGATGGATCGCTAAAGAACTGCATAATCGCCCCGTCGGGTGTCTTGACCGAAAACAGATCAACCTCACCCATCTCGCCCAGCTCCACACTGCTGATATCCCGCCATAGGCGACCGCCACGCTCGAGCACCAATGCTTTTGCCTGTTCGATATTAGCAACGGGATAGCGCACCGCCAGAATGCCAAGATTCGGCGCTTCGCACCGATCGGAATAATCAAAACCGTCCAGACCCATGACTTCGATCATTTCCATGCGCCCAAACTCTCCTTCCACCGGGTAAACAATGCCCGCTCGATAAGGGACTGACGTTGTTAGGCTGAGTGGAATGCCTATCGGGGTCGGAGTGGGGGTCTTTGCGGTGTAGGGCTTACCTTTATAAAAGGTGGCAAAACCGAGTGTCTGCGTAAAAAAATCATAGGCGACGTCGCGATCAGCCACCATTTGCATCATGTTAAAGGGTGCCGTCATGCGCTCGAAATCAGGAATGGTCTCGGGGAGTGGCGGGCTGAGGCGATCATAGGTTTGCACCTGAACACCATCAGGCCCACGGTAAATCACCACTCGCAAATCAGACTGCCCAAAATTGAGTGCAGTGATCGGCGTTTCTGTCCACCAGCCGAGGGAAATGGCGTCATCGTAGATCGACTGCATGTCCTTTACGCGAATCATCATGCTGAAGTAGCAGCCTGTATCCCAGGCTCTGGCTCCGGGTCGCATGGGCACCCGCCTGCCCGCGTTCTCAAAGGTCACCAGACGCACATGGCCAAAATTACCCCCCATTGGGGCGCGCAACAGGAGGTACTCGCCGCTGGCCTCTGCTGCCAATCCCCAGGCTGCGACCGAGGAGGCCGATAAAGTGCCGCGGCCCAGTTCCTCGTAACCCCCGATCTCTTTGAAGAAGCGCGCGGTGACATCGGGGTCTGTCACGCTGAGCACTGCTTCACGCCAGGGTTTGTCGGTAATGGGTTCCGCCGCCGACAGGGTGCTCGCGCCGATCGATACCACGCTCGTTACCACCGACAAAACCACAACAGCCATTGCGCGCCACCCGACGGTCTGAACAGGTTTTCTGGGGCCTTGTATCGTCATTTTATGTCCTCTCGTTATTGCGGTCTTAGCACTCGGGAGTCACTTGCCTGAAGCACATTAAGTCCACCCCCAAGCGGTCTGCACGCTACGCCTCATTCGACAAAATCACTTTTCCAAAATGGGTGCGCTCGTCCACCATCTCATGAGCGCGCACCAACTCAGACATAGGTAATACCGTATCAACCACGGGTTCAAGTTGGCCACTGGCGAACAGCGGCAACGCGCGAGCACGAAAATCCGGCATCGTCTGTGTCATGAAGGCGGCGCTGGTGGAGATACTCATCGACAACAGCTGAATATTGAGAATGCCGATGCGCAGGTTGAAGGTAATATCGCGGCCTCCGGTACTGCCAAACATGACGACCCGGCCATCCATGCCCATAGAATCGATCAGGTCATCCGCGGTCGCATCACCAATGGTCATCAACCCAATATCCATGCCCCGACCTTCGGTCAATCGCGCCACCTGCTCCGACACCGATTCGCGGGTGTAATTCACCACAGCATCGCAGCCCATCGATGCCGCATGCGCCAATTTTTCATCTCGACTCGCCGTGCCCAAAGCCCAGCATCCCGCCTGTTTAGCCAGTGCCAACGCGGCGCTGCCAACGCTGCCGCCGACGGCTTCGACGAGAATCCGATCGCCGGCTTTCATGCCACCGACGGTATAAAGGGCATGCCATGCTGTCAGCCAGCCAACAGGGATGGCTGCGCCCTGCACAAAACTGAGGTTATCGGGCAGCAGCATCAGATGATCTGGATCGCAGTCCACCATGTCAGCATGG
>JAOHHD010000049.1 GCA_028117185.1 Luminiphilus sp. | reverse complement strand
GAAAAACTGCGACTATTGCATGGCGAACGGACCGTATCGGCCGATATGATTGCCGATACCGTGTCTGATAATGCGCGTTACGATGCCTTTCGGCTCGTGGATGTCGCCCTCACCGGTGATGCGCGGGGTGCGATCAGAACACTGCGAGGCCTCAAATCAGAAGCCGTGCAACCGCCGGTGCTGCTCTGGGCGCTAGCGCGCGAGGTGAGACTGCTCGCCAATCTCAAACGAGATATCGCCGGGGGGGCGTCTATCAACACGGCGCTGAATCAACGCGGTGTGTGGCGAAGTCGACAGGGCCTAATACAGTCGGCCCTTAAGCGACTCTCCGGGCGAGATCTGGCAAAACTACAGGCATTGACCTTTCAAGCCGACGGGTCCAGCAAGGGATTTTTGACTGGCGCTCCGTGGGATCTGATGGAGACACTGGTCGTCGTGATGGCTCAAGGATCTGGCGTGCCAGCGAGTAAAACCGAACGTTTCAAATAGAGTAATCCGAGGGCACCCAGCCCGATCGTTCCGGTCACAGCCGATACCCATACGAACCCAAAGCCATCGACGCTGGCACCCACGACCGCCGCGCCCACTGCAGGGACCCCCATGGCCATCATCGTCCATACGCTCAATACGCGACCTCGAAAGCGTGGGTTCACCGTCAACTGAATGAGCGTCTGACACCCAGTACCCGCCACCGTTGTCATCGTACTCAAGCACGATACCCAACAGCCCATGGCCACTACGCCAGCGACCCATTGCAAACTCATCAGCGTCAAACACGCCAATGCAATAGCGCCATAAACCAGTCCCAGCAAACGTGCCAAGTTGGCTGACTGGCGACTCACCAATAGCCCGCCCAGTACTGAACCTAAGCCCGCCATCGCGACTAAAATGGCCAGCTCAGACGACCCCCCTCTCAGCACTTGGCCTGACAGTGCCGGTAATAATTCAATGATCGTGCGACCCAGCACGCCATTAAGCGCTGTAAACAGCAGCAGTAACTTCAGATCAGTTTGACGAATCAAGTGCCGAAATCCATCAGACAACTGTGTCCAGTATGAGTTGGGAGCCTCTTGAGCCGCTTCGCGCACCACAGTGAGTCGGGAGAGCCCTGCAAATGAAGTGATAAAGAGCAACATAGACACCAGCCAAGCAAAGGCTGTCTCCGTTTGCGCCACCAAAGCCGCGCCGATGGCGGGCCCAATCATGCGCGCAACGTTGAATGACATCGTGGAATAGCCGACAGCACTGGGTAAAGCAGCCCGCGGGACGAGCAAGGGCACCATGGCAAGACGCATCGGTGAGTGCAGTGAGGTAGCGATACCCAGCGCGGTGGCTAAGCCCGCGAGTGCATAGCGGTCGTACCACCCCAGCCAAGTCGTGATCGCGCCCACCAGCGCGATGGTGCTATGAATAAGCATCGAGAGCCGCAAACCCTGCCGCGGATTAACGCGATCTGACAAAATACCAAACCAAGGCGACAACAGGAGCGCGGGCGCCAACATGAGCGCGCCTGTAATACCGACCCAAGTCGCTGAGTGGGTGAGTTCCCAGGCGCTCCAGCCCAGTAAAAAGCGCAATAACCAGGCACCCAGGCTCGAAAACCAACTCACCGGGTAATAGTGTCGAAAACGCGCATCTGATAAGGCAGATCGATGCACCTGTCGCATTTCACGACGGTCAGAAAAATCCTCGCTTGCTTTTTTTGTCATGCTCAAATACTGTTTATTTATACAGTATTGTTGCAGCCGCTTTTGAGTCGGCAATTCCTTCCAACGGAATGACAAACAAAAACAGCCATTTAAAACAGGAGTACGCCATGAATTATCTACTCGAAGATATTTTTCGCCGCGCCGATACTTGGCAGGGTATTGGCCAGAAGGATCGCGTTTTTTTAGACCCCAGTGCACCGTCAGCCAATGCCGGGGCGCACTCGGAGCAAGCTATTGCAACCGGTTTTGACACTCTAGATGCGCAACTGTACAACAGTGGCTGGCCGCTGGGGGGATGTATCGAGGTCATTAGTGACCAGTGCGGGCTCGATGCGATGGGGATATTCATGCCCACCATGAAAAAACTATCTGGCCAATCGCGCTGGCAAGTCTTTATTGACCCCCCTTATACGCCTTATGCCCCGCTGCTTGCAGGAGAGGGGATTGATCTGCAAGAAATCATGCTGGTGCACCCTCGCAATCGTGAGGAGCTACTGTGGTCAGTTGAGCAGGCATTACGCAGCAGCACCTGTAGTACGGTCTTTGCTTGGCTTGGCGCCACTGATTACCGTTATGCAGAGTTGCGGAAAATTCAGTTAGCTGCAGCCAGCCATGGCACATTAGCCATACTGTTCCGCTCCTCGGAAGCATTGGCACAGCCCTCTCCCGCCAGCCTAAAAATCCACGTTGAAGGCTATCGACAGGTCAAAATTATTAAGCAACGAGGCGGTGTACAAAGTGCGACGATTCCATTACCTGTCGATGAGTCACTGCCTATCGCTCATACTGAATGGTCCTTTATCGACCAGTTCGACAACAGTCAGTCCACGCCAGGTTATCGTCCTTCTGCCTGACAGCGACTGTTGACTGTGTAGCACCTCTAATGCCGTTACTTTAAATTGCAGCGGCTTTCATGGTTGATGGCGTATGGCTTACGCCAAGTGAACAGCCTATGTTAGCCTTCGCTTTTTTTAGCGAGACACCCATGCACGATTTTCCTCATCATTATCGTTGCCTCGCCACCGCCAATGCCACCCAATCAGTGGTTCAGGTGGCCAGCAATGGGCTGGCAAACCTCACCACTGACGCCCCTAAAGAATTCGGTGGTCCTGGCGACCAGTGGTCGCCAGAAGCGCTATTGGTTGCCGCCGTGGCAGACTGCTTTGTCTTGACCTTCCGCGCTATTGCAGCCCCCTCTCGCGTGACATGGCATGCCATTGACTGCGAGGCTACCGGCACACTAGAGCGTGTCGATCGCACACCCCAATTCACTGAAATCCGCCTTGCGGTTCGTATCAGTGTGCCCAGCGATATGGAAGAAGAACGGATTACACGTGTCCTCCAAAAAGCGGAAAACAGCTGCCTCATCACTAATTCATTGACCGCGACGGTGCACCTTGATGTCGACATTACTCGCGAGTAATGCCGAAGCATTAGCAATGCGGTTTATAGTCGTCTGAGGGTCTAGCAGAGCGCTGTAATAGGGACGCTTCCACACTGTTTTATCCCATAAAAAAACCCCGCAGCTGCGGGGTTTTTATTAAGCCAAACCTTGTTATTGCGCAACGCTAACCACGACGTTACCCGAATCCTCTATATCAAAACGGTCGGCATCCATCACTTTAGTCCATGCACTCGCAAAGTCTTTCACGAAGCGCTGTCGACTCTCATCGAAAGCGTAAAACTCCACCACCGCACGCAACTCCGCATTAGAACCCAGTACGAGATCGAATTCTGTCGCAGTCCACTTGAGGTCGCCCGTTTGACGATCACGCCCTTCAAACACATATGCCTCATCTGTGGGCGCCCAAGCGGTAGTCATGTCCAGCAAATGAATGAAGAAATCATTGCTGAGCACCCCTGGGCGATCGGTCAATACACCGTGAGCACTCCCCTCAGCGTTTGCGTTAAGCGCCCGCATACCGC
>JAOHHD010000047.1 GCA_028117185.1 Luminiphilus sp. | reverse complement strand
AATTACCTATCTTAGTTACCGCCCTAGTGGACCTCGCTATGTGCGTGATTTCCCGACGAGGCTACTTAGAGCTATCCCCAACCACCCTAAGCAATTTTCAAGGGAACTTGAGCTATCCAGTGGTTACTCTGATTCAGAGGTTCACAGCGAGATGGAGAAGTCTGCCCGCCTCTATGACCTGAGAGTCAAGACCGCCACCAACAGCGACCCCAACGCCTATTCTGAATCTGAATTGAAGATGGCGGTGGAGGAAGTCTTGCGCCAACGGAAGCTGAAGCTGGGTGAGTTCGCCCATGTGCCAACGTCGCAGTACACCAAAGAGGAATGGGATGCAGCCATGGACCACGGCGCTGTCATTGTTCCGGATAGAGGTGATCTTGCTGAAGGGGCCATACCTGAGATAGATGATGTGGGTGATGCGTTGAACAGAGGTGAGAAGCCCTCATTTCGACAGCAGGTTTTCCTTGATGCTTGGAAGGCAGTCCAGAAGCTACCGACGCTTAAGAAGACGCAGACAATGCGAGAGGCGTGGGCGCAGTATGTATCAGACTTTGAAATTGATACTTCTCAAGGCGACGGACATAAGAAGCAGCAGCGGTTTGAGCGTGTGCTTAAGTACACAGGGGACTTCGTTATCTCTAATGAGGCTGAGGATGAGGTGCTTGATCGTATCCAGAGTTTTATCTATGGCAAGCGACAGGACAACCCAGAGATAAAGGCGCAGAGTCTTGAGCGTGAGCTAACTGAGTTTATTGCTGCTATTCGACACGTGCCAAGACTCAAGTGGGGCGCTAGTCTGCAAGTGTCAGGTAAGCAGAACAACTTTCAGATGCCTAAGCCTACAAGGCCAGTGCAAGGGCGTGTCATAAGCGATGATGAGTTACGCCTGTGCTTCAATCACTGGATCAATAAGAAATCTGATGCAAAGAACACAGCGTTACTGGTCATGATTCACGCAGGGCTTGGGTGTCGTGAACTCAGAAGGCTGAGGGTAGATGAGGATCTGTACCTTGATGCCAAGTACCCACACATCATCTTTAGAGGTGGTGACGCCCGCAAAGCTAAAACAGAGGCCCGTCCAAGAGTGGTACCAATAGTCGTAGGTCTTGAGGTCGTTAAGCAGTGGTTGCCTGAGACGATCAAATGGATGAACCGCGTGAATGAGAACTCGCCCTCTGTGACATTGAATAAGCGCCTAAGAACACTGCTTGGACAAGAGTCTGAGGTTAAGACGCACATGTTCAGGCATACGTGGCTGCGTATGTCCCGACGAGTGCGTATCTCTGAAGACAATAAACACGCGATAGCAGGGTGGGAAAAGGGCGATACCAACAACACAGTTATGGAGCGTGTCTATGACCGCCATGGCTACCGTGACGATCCTGAACTGCTAGCTCAGTTGTATGAAGACCAACAAGAGATATTCAGCAGGTTTATTATTGATGTATCAACGGTTGATAACGTGGTGTCGCTGCAGCGTAAGTAGGCGCTAACTACACTCCTATTTTTGAACCTAAGCAGCAATCCAGACTGCAAAAGCACCTAAGCAAGTCAGTTTTTACTAACTAATTGTTTTTATTCGTATTTATATTTATTACTAAAAGCAGAAAGTGAGTGTGCCTAAAGGTGCTTCTGTAGTTGTATTTATTATATTTTTAATCATAAATTCAATATGTTAGTTATATTCCTAATGGATTGATTGACTCTTGTTGTCTTTAGTCCCTACCTTAGTACTTCCTAGAGTCTCCCCAGTACTTATGCAGACGACACCTCCAATAGCCAACAAGCAGCTACTCTGGAAGATACTGGAGGCTTCTTACGAGATTCCCGTTGATGACACCAACCACCATACGTGGATGTACCCGCTAAGAATCAACAGCGATGAAGCAAGAGAGGCATTTGAGTCAGACCTTGAGAACACGTTTCTGCACCAGTCCAAAGGTGGCAGGAACAAGACGCATACGGAGAATCTGAGGAGACATTGGAGGGTAGTTCTCCTGAATCTTGCCTCAGCTGTATTTCAGAAACGCTGGCTGCTCGTTCCAACGGACAACAATTACTACAGCCCGGGAAACTTCTGGCCCGAAAGACTAGGCATGAAGAAAGATGCCACAAGGCACATCGTTAAGTGGCTTAGAGACACAGGCCACGTTGAGTGGAAAAAGGGCAAGGTGTACAAAACACAGTCCATGAAGACGAGGATCTTTCCCAAACCTCATCTGCAGTCACTGATCTGGCATTACTTCTTCCACATTGAGCAAAAGATTGAGCCGCCTTACGTGATCCTCAGCAACGCTTCAGAACAATGGGAAGCACTCCGTGATTACAAGCGCCATCCAGAAAGAGAACCACTGGAGCAGATCAACAGTTTTCTTAAGAGCCACCACTGGGCTTGTAAGGGGCCTGTGCAAATGAAGCTAACCCGAACTGGATTTGAGGGTGGACGTTTGTATACCCCATTTCAAAACCTACCTGATAGAAGAGCCAGAATCAGAATCAATACGTTTATCAATGGCCAGCCTATTGGGGAAGTCGACTTTAGTGCTAACCACCTCCGACTGTGTCTCGCTACGTTTGCCAAGGAAGATGCAGGTGCCACGCCGTACGAGGACATTGGAGAACTAGCGAGCCTCAGCGGCACTCAAAAAGTGGTCAGAGATAAGGTCAAAAACTTCCTGATGGTAGCGATGGGATCATCTGATGAACGAGGCGCCAGCTTCGAAACACGTAGGTACGGTATCAAGGCCAAAGAGTTTGAAGCTATCAATGCGGCCTGTCGTAAACGCTATCCAAAACTGAGGCTGTTTGATGGCTTTGGCGTCTTTGCTCAAAATCTTGAAGGCCAGATCCTGAAGCAAGTCATGCTTGAGGGCATCAAGAAAGACATAGTGTGCTTACCTGTTCATGATGCAGTTGCAGTGCAGCAGGAACATCTCAAGTGGGCAGAAGAAACGATGCTTGAGTGCTGGGACAGGCAGATGGAAACCAGTGGGCTAGCTAGGGTGAAGATAGATAAGCCCTGACTGCAAACTTGACTTTTGGGTACTTTTATTGTAATCTCGTAGAGCTTCCTTAGAAGCGGTACACGAGACGCCTTCACCGGCGGGTAGTACGCACTTTTCCTATAACGTTGCTCACAGGGCCATACAAAGGCTCTGGAGGCGTGTTTGGGTGTTACAGGTGGTTACGCAAGCGGTGGTGCTGATTTAGATGGCAAGAGGTCGTGGTATCTTCTTCTTACGACACGCAGTGGAGTATCGTAAGCACGATGTTCTCAGCACTTCTAAAAGTTACGGCGTCGCTGGGTGTACTGTTTGGCCTAACTCTCGCCTATCTGAACTTTTCCAAATCTGAAAATACATATCGCTGCGATGGCACGACTAGGTACTCTAACTCCTTCATCGAAGAATACTCAGGCGTAGAAAACTTACCTGACGTAATCCAAAACCCTGATAAGCCTCTCACCGGTTATTTAAAAATAGAGGAGTTTTCCAGACTAGTGCTACTTTGGTCGGACGATAGGCATTACGTATGGTGGGAAAGCCCTAACGAAACGCTTATGGTCTGGAGCGACACTAGGGATTTAGGTCAACAACTTCAGCTTCTGAGCTACGATGGCGATCTAGAGGGTGTCTTTTCAAACATTAGCTTATCGCTATCTTTTTTGACCTCGACTACAGAATTTACTGGGTCGTGCACCAGCACCAAGTGAAACCCTTCTCGTATTTACCAACAATAGGTTTTCCGTCATGAGACTTT
>JAOHHD010000046.1 GCA_028117185.1 Luminiphilus sp. | reverse complement strand
CGGGTTGAGAGAACTCACATTCCAATCACTGCCGCCCACCAGCGTTGCGCCCGATTCAGCGATACTCGCGATCGGGTACATCCGGTGAACCCGATCTAATCCGACCACAGGTAAATTCAGATCAATAACCCATTCGTCGGGCACCGCCCATAACGCCTGAAAATTGGCGACCACATTAAGCGCTGCAAAGCGATCGTGATCATCGGGATGGATCAATTGCAGATGCGAAATGTGATGTCTTAGATCTTTACGGCCATGGGTCTGTTCGGCAAATTCAAACGCGTTCAAAATAGCACGCACGCCACCGTCCCCCACCGCGTGCGTAAACACCTGTAGGTCTTTGCTCACCAGATTCGCGACAATGTCATTCAGCTCGTTTTGCGGGTAGGTCAGCGCTCCCTGATAACCCGGCTTATGCAAATAGGGCGATACCAGCGCCGCCGTTTCACCCTCTAATACACCGTCGATAAACAGTTTAACTGCTGCCAGACTAAAACGATCTCCACTCAGCGTCGCGCGCTCCTTAAGTTGACGCTCGTAGTCGGCGGGTGTATCGATCGAAAACAGTTCGCCATGACTGTAAGCTAAGGCCGCCCTGACTCTAACGTTGAGCTCATTCTGTGCCTCGAGCGTGCGATAAGCTGCGATGTCAGGAGCACCGACCCAGGCGTCAAATACACTGGTGATGCCAGCCTTGTTGATAGCACCGATCGCGGTTCGCATCACGTCCAAACGCTCTTGCTCAGTGACTTGAGGCACAACTCGCTCTACTAGGGCCATGGCCGACTCACGAAAGGTCCCCGAAGGCGCGCTATTCTCGTCTCGCTCAATCACGCCTGAAGGCGGCGTCGGTGTGGCCGCAGAGACATTTGCCAGTTGAAGCAGTGCGGTATTGGCAGCGACTGAGTGGCCATCAGATGCACGAAGCAACATCGGCCGGTCGCTGGCTATCGCATCAAGCCAGTCTAACCGCGGACCCGACTCATCAAAAAAAGCAAGATTCAATCCCTCTGCAACCAACCAGTCTGACGAGGATGACGTGAGACAAGACTTCAGTATGATTTCTGTGGACTCAATATCTGGCGCATTGGCCACGTCGCAACCCACTAAGCTACGCCCACCCATAAAGGTGTGCAGGTGCGCATCGTGGAAACCGGGCAAAACCATTTTCCCTTCAGTATTCATCACACGCGTTGCCGGCGTGCGATAGCGCTCAGCCTCCAGACGCGACCCGACAAAAGCGATCGTATCGCCTTCAATAACCACGGCCTCTGCTGCCGGTGATTGCACATCTGCCGTATAAATGTGGCCTCCTACTAAGATCAGGTCCGCTGAGGACACCCACGGTACAAATAATGCCAGTAGCGTGCTGACCAGAAGCACTGGTAATGCAGCGCGACATGAATCTATGGCACGACTCCTTTTTAGAATGATCAACTTTGCCATACCTCTCCTCTTCCAAAGCCCAATTCCGCTGATACGCGTCCTCATGACAGCACACTGCTTTTATCTTTCAGCGCTCTGACGACCTACACCGCTTTATGCTTTCAGCGTTTTCATTTCCACCTCAATCAACGCCTCGTGCTCGGCGCTGCTCAGCGCCAACTGCCCGTCCTCGATCATACTCTGCAATGACATATTACTGCTGGCTAACGCCGCCAACGCTTGCATCGATTCATCTGAGACTTGCACGACACTGACATTATTAAAACGCTGCAGCGTTGCCTCATTCTTTGCCCACCATACTGTGACTGACCGATCACCATACACATACAAAATCACCCGTTTCGCGCGGCCGCTGGCCTTACGAATTCGACTTTCATCAGGTGTCCCCAGATCGATCCAGAGCTCTATATCGTTCGTCAACGATCGCTGCCACAAGTCAGGCTCATTATCGGTACTGATGCCACGTCCAAACAACAACTGAGGATCTGCATGCATCGCGAAGGACACAATGCGCAGCATCATACGCGCCTCGGTTTCTGAGGGATGGCAGGCAATGGTCAGCGGAAAACTGTCATACACGTGCCGATCCATATCCGTAACGCTCAATTGCGCTTTATAAATACTCGATTTAATGGCCATGATCAGGTCTCAGTTGTCTCAGTAAACATCACTTCAGCCTAGTGTATTCGCTATCACGGGCTGCGATGTTAGCCTTTTCCGGCAGCCTGCCGCGGCGCGACCACCATCACGCTAGTCGCACCCGGTCTCAGCAGTCGGTGTCGGAGCGAGGCGTCCCAGACCCACTTCGCATCATGGCAAGCGTTACCGACCGACTCAGCGCTCGGGCCTCCCGTCTACACACCCTCTCGCTGTTTTGACATCGAGGCGATTTTTAGCATCACCTAGCAATGCCATAGGGTGCGGCAGGATGCGTCAATCGCCACTCGCGCGTCGGATAACGCGACCAGGGAAGAAGTCATTGCTCACGCCTTGCTGGAGCACAGGTTGGCCTGCGACCCACACGGCGCTCACACCCTCGGCTAACCGATGCGGTGCTTGAGTGGTCGCGTGGTCGATAACGGTGGCCGGATCAAACAGCACCAAATCGGCAATATAACCCTCGGCGATTTTTCCCCGCTCTCTAAGGCCCATATGCTCTGCGGGCAGTCCCGTCATTTTGTAAATAGCCTGCTCCAGTGATAAACGTCCCAGATCGCGCACGTAGTGTGCCAACACTTTGGGGAAACTCCCGGCACCTCGGGGATGCCCATCGAATAAGCTGCCATCAGTGCAGATATTGGTATGCGGCCACAGCATTAAAGCCTGGACATCGGCCTCAGTCATGCTCGTACCAATCATCATATCGCCGGGCTCTCCGGTTTTTAGCGTATGCGCCACTGACGACTGAGCCAACCAGGAAAAGGTATCGGCGGGACTTTTGTCATATAAACGAGCGACCTCTGTCAGCGTCTTGCCCACGACCTCGGGTCGCGCCGGGAAGTGGGTGAAGATAATGCCGTCAGGTGGTGCCAGCTCGCGCAACACAAAGTCAATCGCATTGAGATCAGTTGGATCACGCTCGGGTAAGAGCACCATCATGTGGGACTGCCAATACGTGTAAGGGTAAATATCGGCGGTGATATCAATGCCTTCTGCGCGCGCCGCATCAAGCTGCGCGATCAGAGCCGGTGCCGACCCCCATAATCGTGTCATCGCGAGCTTGATATGTGAAATCTTTACCGGCATACCAGTCACTCGGCCGATATGAATAATTTCTTCAACGGCGTCTTCAAACCATCGATCCTCGCTTCGCAGATGGCTGATATAGCGACCTCCGACTCGAGCCGACTCTTGAGCGAGCAACAGCACCTCGGCCGGTGAACTGTACATACCAGGCTCATACTCGAGCCCCGATGACAATCCCAACGCGCCCGCCGACAGCTCTGATTGCAGCAGCGCTCGCATTGCGCTCACTTCAGCCTCACTCGCTGACCGGTTGGCATCGGCCTGCATCACTTCATTTCTCAACGTGTTATGACCGGCGAACGCAGCGACATTGATTTTCGCTGGCTGCTGTTCGAGCCTCGTAAAAAAGTCAGTCAAGGGATAAGGAGACTCGCCGTCTTGCCCCACAATCACCGTCGTAATGCCCTGAGTCACTTTTGCGAGCGCCTCTCTTTGCGACATGATCAACGCATCTGCATGGCTGTGGGTATCGATAAATCCAGGCGCCAATACATAGCCTGCTGCGTCAATCACCGTGTCCGTGTCGAGGGGGGTAAGATCGCCCTTTGCCACAACGCGCGATCCAGCAATCCGAACACTACCTGACGCTGAAGGCGCGCCTGATCCATCAATGAT
>JAOHHD010000045.1 GCA_028117185.1 Luminiphilus sp. | reverse complement strand
AAAACTGGATGATGGGGCCACAGGCAGAGAACGCGACAACACCGGCCTCTATCTTGAAATTCAGCAACAATGGCTCGATGGCGTCATCACCGCTGGCTGGCGACGCGATGACAACGACGATTTTGGTGAACATGACAGCTGGCGAGTCAGCGCCCGGCAGACTTTGCCGGGACTCGACCGATGGTCTCTTCGCGGCGCGATTGGCACCGGATTTCGAGCACCCAGCTTATATGAGATTGCCTACAACACCGGTCCTTTTGCCTACCCACCTGCCACGCTCGCACCGTTAAAAGAAGAACAGTCAGAGGGATGGGAGATCGGTCTCGTTGGCTTGCTCGGCGATGCCACAGTGGAAGTGATTTGGTTCGACCAGCAAATTGAAAACGAAATTATCTACGACATGGCGAACTACAGCGGATACTTACAAACTGAGGGTAAAAGCACCTCTGAGGGGGTCGAACTCGTGGGCAGTCTGCCGCTGTCACAGCGGTTAGCCTTGGAGGGGAATTTCACCTGGAACGATACGGCGCAGCAGGATGGACGCCAACGACCTTATCGTCCAGAGGAGACGGGGCGCGTCAGCCTCATTTGGGATCAATCAAACTGGAGTGCCAGACTGACAGCACGGCACACTGGAAAAGCTGTCGATCCCTTCTTGACGCCAATCGCTACCACCCTCACTCTCGATCTGACAGCACGCTGGGCAGTCTCGTCTCGTTGGTCATTAGAAGCACGAGTACTGAATCTGACAGACGAGACGAATCAACAGATCCCCGGCTATCGCATGCCTGGATTAACCGCCTATGCGGGGATTCGGGTCTCCCTATAGGGTTTTGTTATGGATAAGAATACTCGACATAAGAACGCCATGGAAAAACAGAAAGCCGCAGTGGACGACAGTATCGCCAGGGCGGATATCGAGCGTGGCGTCGCGGTGTTACTCACGGGTGATGGCAAGGGTAAAACCAGCTCTGCGTTTGGCATGGTGATACGTGCGCTCGGATATCAGCAAAAAGTGGGTATCGTCCAGTTCATTAAGGGTGCTCAGGCGTCTGGTGAAGAAATTTTTGTGAAAGAACAGCTATCTGGCGTAGCGCTTTACCAGATGGGCACGGGCTTTACCTGGGATACACAAGATCGAGAGGCGGATATTGCTGCCGCCATTCGCACTTGGGAGCAGGCGGCGAAGATGCTCAATGACCCCAGCTACGATCTAGTGGTCTTAGATGAGCTTACCTATATGCTTGCCTTTGATTACTTGCCTGAAGCAGACGTGATCACTGCACTCACCCAACGCCCAGAGAGCCAGAGTGTGGTGGTCACGGGTCGCGGTGGAGGTCAGGCACTGCGCGAGGCGATGGACACTGTTTCCGAGGTAAAAGAGATCAAACATGCCTATCGAGCTGGTATTCGTGCCCGGCTGGGCGTGGATTACTGAATATGGAAACGCATCCGGCCATCCGACCGGTTGGTTTCATTGTCTACAAGTTCCTTAACTCTGTTTTTCTAGGATTATCAGTAGGCGCCGTCTTCGTCCTGTACACCCCTCTCTCGCCATCAATATTTTCTGCCGGCGGCATTGGCCTCGCGCTGGGGACCTTACTGGTCGCAACACAGTATCGTCGTATCCTGGTGCCCAAATGGTTTTATCGGCTGTCTTTACTGGTTGAGTTAACAACGCTCACTGGCGTCGCGGCAGTATTAGTGTTTCCACTTGATCTATCGTTAGCGCTCTTTATCTACATAGGCTATCAAATCACCTTCGCATTGGGAGGCTATTTGGTGCGCTGCGAGACATTGCTCATGGTATCGGTCGATCAGCTGCGCAAACTCGACGTGGCAAAACAGGCAGGTTACCTCGTTGGGATGGCAGCGGCGTGGGCTGCCTATACTGCGCTGGCCTCTTTAGCAGGCATAGAGGCGCGTGCGGCCCAAGTGATCGCCTTACACTGGCCACTACTGGTGATCGAAGCTACCGTGATAGCAGCGCTATTGCTTGCCTTCAACCGAGACCAGCTCCGACTCGCATCGGCGCCACTGGCTCTTTAATCCAGTAAATCTGGCTGTTCGGCCAGAATGACATCGAACAAAGGCTGTGCGCTAAACCATCCGGCCAACGTACTGCCGACTTGTCCGGCGGTATGTTTCGCCATCTCATCCGGGATCGGACTCGGCGTGCCCGCCGCTTCGGCCATCAACTGCACTTGGCAGCTACGCTCGAGCGTCACATACCACCAAAGGGCCTCATCAACTGACTCACCCACCGTTAGATGCCCGTGATTTTTTAGCATGATGGCTTTTTTATCGCCTAGCGCGCCCGCCAGCCGCTCACCCTCAGTCATCGAGACCACCACACCCGTGTAGTCATCCAGCAATGCCAAATCATCATAAAACGCACACGCATCCTGGGTCAGCGGGTCCAACACACGACCAAACGATGACCATGTTTTGCCGTAAATCGAGTGCGCGTGGGCGGCCGCAGTCACCTCTGGCCGCGCCCGATGAATCTGGCTGTGAATCGTGAAGGCTGCTCCATTCAACAGTCCCTCCCCGTCAACGACCTCGCCATCATGACTGACGCGAATGAGGTCAGAGACACGCATCAATTTAAAAGAGCGTCCCATTGGGTTGACCCAAAATGTCTCAGTATCAATGGGGTCTCTCACCGTAATGTGACCGGCGACGCCCTCATCAAAGCCAAACTTGCCAAATAATCGGAGTGCCGCCGCCAATCGCTGTTGACGAAATAAACGCTCGGCCACCGGGTCTAATGTAGACGACATATCAGTCAAATCCGCATTCATAACCAAGTCATTAACTTGCTCACCCATCGCTATTTGCTCCCGTGTTCGCGCCAAAACTGTGCGGCCTCTCTCGCCACTTCACCATCGGACGGCATGTCCATTCCTCGGTTGGCAAGATGCTCCAGATAAGCGCTAAGGATCGTGCCTCGTTGCATCGATACCTCCTCGGGCCTCAATGGTTCCCCACACTGATCACAACTGAGTATCGAGCGAGTGATCTTGCCGCATCGACTGTGACGATGGTGCTCGGGAGGACCATTGCCATCGTCCAACCAGTCATCACCCCACTGACTCAATGTCATCAAAACCGGATAGAGCGCCAATCCCTTGCGTGTCAGGCGGTACTCATAGCGAACCGGTCGGTCCATATAAGCGACTCGCGTTAGCACGCCCTCATCTACCAGTTTGCGCAACCGCTCCGACAGCCGATGTCGCGTGACACCCAGACTGCGTTGAAATGCATCGAAGCGACGGGTACCGCGAAAGGCGTCACGAATGATCAGTAACGTCCATCGTTCACCGAGAATAGAGAGTGCTCGGGCTACCGAGCACACCTGTTGATCAATTTCTTCCCATTTCATAAGGAAAAGAGTGCGCGTCTGATAAGACAAACGCAAGCGCGGGCACACAGGTGCCCGCGAAAACGTAAGATTGACTCAACGGCTCAGCCAAACTGATTCATGGTGTTATCGTCGCCCGCGGCTTTGAGTGCCGCATCGCCGGAGAAGTACTCCTTGTGGTCGTCGCCCATATCGGAGCCGGCCATGTTCTGGTGACGAACACAGGCAATACCTTGACGAATTTCTTTCCGCTGAACACCGGCAACATATCCCAGCATTCCCGCTTCGCCAAAATACTCCTTAGCCAGATTATCGGTGGATAACGCTGCAGTATGGTAAGTCGGCAACGTAATCAGATGGTGGAAGATCCCAGCCTCTCTCGCCGCATCTCGCTGAAAAGATTGGATCTGTTGATCCGCCTCACGCGCAAGATCTGTTTCATCGTAACTGGCATCCATCAAAGCGGCGCGCTCGTAAGCGGTCATATCCTGACCCGCCTCAGACCAAGCGTCAAAAACCTGCTGGCGGAAACTCAAGGTCCAATTAAATGAGGGACTGTTGTTATAAACCAGCTTGGCATTCGGGACCGCTTCCCGAATGCGATTGACCATTGCTGCGATCTGACCAACGTGGGGCTTTTCTGTTTCGATCCAGAGTAAATCTGCGCCATTTTGCAAAGAGGTGATGCAGTCGAGTACCACTCGGTCCTCACCAGAGCCTTTGCGGAACTGAAACAAACCCGAGGCAAGACGCGCGGGCTTGAGTAACTTACCGTTCGCTTTGACAACGACATCGCCATTGGCGATATCCTCAGCGCTCTCGATGTAGTCTCCATCGAGAAAGCTGTTGTACAGATCTCCTAAATCTCCCGGCTCCTGAGTCACTGCAATCTGCTTAGTTAAGCCTGCCCCGAGGGAATCAGTCCGCGCGACGATG
>JAOHHD010000044.1 GCA_028117185.1 Luminiphilus sp. | reverse complement strand
AGGAACGCTTCCATGGGGGGGTCCTATAAATAATCGACAATGAATATTAACTGATTATTGTTGTGGCGCTGAGCGTTGAATCCAATCAGCAGGATCGACCGGTTCCCCTGATTGCCGAATTTCAAAGTAGAGTCCAGCCCGTTCACCGCCACCGCTAGCCCCCACTTTGGCAATCATCTCGCCTTTGCTCACACGATCTCCTGCGCCGCGCAGCAGGCTATGGTTTTGTGCATAGAGCGAAAGCCAGCCGTCTCCGTGGTCGATGACGATGACGAGGCCTTGCCCGCGTAGCCAATCTGAAAAGATAATGTGGCCATCGAAAATAGCGCTGACTGGCTCACCTTGTGCTGCTGGAATCAGCCACCCTCGCCAGCGAAGATCAATATTGCGTCTAGCGCCGAATCGATTGCTCGGTTTGCCATTAACCGGCATTGCCAGAGCGCTTTTCGATTCAGAGAAGGGGGTTTGGTTGATGGGCGTGCTTTGCGCTGCTAATGACAGCTCCGCAAGTAGCGTATTAAGATTTTTCTCGTCCTCGGTAAGAACAGCCAAGCGCTGTTGGTCATTTTTTAATTGGTCGTTAAGTTGCGCAATCGTTTGCTCGCGCTGAGCCTGTTGTGATGTGAGTTGTTCCAGTAAGTCGGCGATCGCATCAGTTTGCTCAGAAGCTTCCTTTTGCGCTTTTTGCAAGGCGATCGCATTGTTTTTTAGCGTCGTCAGGCCCTCTTCATAACGTGTGACAGTGGCTTTTTGTTCTGTCAGTACCAGTTGGTAGTAGGCGAGATGACGGGCGATATCGTCAGGGCGCTCATCGCCCAACCATATCCGCAATCCGCCCCCTTGATGCAACAACCAAAGCTGCTGAATACCCAGTGCCATCGCTTTCTCTAGCTCGGCCTGTTGGGTCTGCAGTTCGGTGCCCTCTCGTTGGAGCGTCGCCATTTGCTTCGCGAGCGCTGCTTGCTTGGCCGTTAGGCTGGCTAATTGTGTATCCGTGTTGCCAATGAGCCACTCGGTGTCGCGTAGAGCATCCTGCAATGTGTCTCGTGTTGCTGATTGTTCCATAACGCGTATCTGTGTTGCCACGATATCGGCTTGTAAATGGGTGATCTGCTCGCGCGTCTCTTTTTGTTTTGTATCCCTATCGGCTGTGTCGGCTGCCGCAAGAAGCGGTGTGGCGACATAACAAAGACCGATGAGTAATCTTTGCCAGGGCTGCATCGTGGTTGTCTGATAGCGGGGCACGCGATGGCGGGCCATGGATGGCGAACTCAGCGGGTTAACAGATTGCGACCCGACATGGCTGAGGGAATGGCTAAGTCCATCATCGTCAGAATCGTGGGTGCAATATCGGCCAAAATGCCGCCGGCAGGATCCAATTCGTGGAAGCGCGTTCCAAGGTAAATGAGCGGCACGCGCTCAGTGGTGTGTTGAGTGTGCGGTTGATCATTTGCGTAGTCTTTCATTTGCTCACAATTACCATGGTCAGCAGTGATCAGGCCCTCACCGTTGTGCGCCCGCAGCGCAGATACCACTCGCCCAATGCACTCGTCTAAGGTTTCTACTGCTGCGACAGCCGCATCGAACTGGCCAGTGTGTCCGACCATATCGCCGTTAGCAAAATTCACGACGATAAAATCGTACTCTCCAGCACCAATGGCGCGCACTAACGCATCGGTCACTTCGGGCGCGCTCATCTCGGGCTGCAAATCGTAGGTCGCCACGTGGTAACTGTGAACAAAGTAAAAATGGCTGCCCGACTCAATGCCGCTCCACAAAGGATGGGCCCGCTGCTGCACGACTTGATTCCAACCCATGTGCGGCACTTTTAATCGGGTTCCGTCGGTATTTTGATGGGGGTTTCCAAAAAACTTAACCTCTCCCGGTAGCTGGTTCAAACACGCGACCCCGCCATTCTCCTCCGAAGCAGTCATTAATGATTGCATGCCGACACAGATAGCGAGCACGGGTTTTCGTTCGACGGTAATCGCCTGTTCAAGCAGTTGATCGCATCCCAGCTCACGAATAGCGTCCATGCAATCGCGGATACCTCCTACGCCGGGAAATACCACTCGGTCCGCTTTCGTGATCGCTGCATGATCGTGAGTGACGATCACTTCGAGCGCGCCGACGTGCTCCAGGGCACTGGCAACCGAATGCAGATTGCCCATACCGTAATCGATAACGGCTACCCGTTGGGTCACTGGCTATAAAACCCCTTTAGTAGAGGGGCTCGCGCCCTTAAGCGCCAGATCGCGGGTAATCGCCATGCGTAAAGCGCGTCCGAACGCCTTGAAAACCGTCTCTGCTTGATGGTGTGCATTGTGTCCACGCAGATTGTCGATATGCAGGGTGACATTGGCATGATTCACAAATCCCTGAAAAAACTCGATCACTAGGTCAACGTCAAAGTCGCCCACCTTGGCGCGGGTAAAAGGCACGTGAAATTCCAAGCCGGGCCGCCCACTGCAGTCGAGCACGACACGCGATAGTGCCTCGTCTAACGGCACATAGGCGTGCCCGTATCGAATGATGCCGGTTTTATCGCCAATCGCCTCATTAAATGCCTGCCCGAGCGTAATACCAATATCTTCAACCGTATGGTGGGCATCGATGTGGAGATCGCCCTTTGCGACGATGTTGAGATCGATTTGACCATGCCGCGCGATTTGGTCGAGCATATGCTCAAGAAACGGCAGCCCAGTGTCGAGTTCGCATTGGCCGCTGCCATCCAGACACAATGCCACCTCGATTTGCGTCTCCAGTGTTGCTCGGCTAATTGTTGCCCGGCGCTGGCCGGTATCGTGCTGACTCATGCTAATTTCTCCGGTGTGCGCGACCAAACAGGGCAGTGACCGCTACACTAGGGGACTTATTGTATAGAAAGAGTCTCTGTACTTCATTGCGAAGCTTTACCACTCTATGACTGCCACGCCCGCTTTTGCTGACGCATTACTGCACTGGTTCGACCAGCACGGACGATCGCATTTGCCTTGGCAACACAACCGCACGCCCTATCGGGTTTGGGTGTCGGAAATCATGCTGCAACAAACGCAGGTCATGACGGCCATTCCCTTTTATGAGCGCTTTATGGCCGCGATGCCCACGGTGCACGATCTTGCCGCAGCACCTGAGGATACCGTTTTGCACTTGTGGACCGGTCTGGGTTACTACGCCCGAGCTCGTAATCTGCACCGCAGCGCCAAAACGATTTGCAATGACTATGACGGGCACTTTCCCGACAACCTCGATGAATTGATATCACTCCCTGGCATTGGCCGCTCCACTGCAGGGGCAATACTGTGTCTCGCGATGAGCGGGCGGGCACCCATTCTCGACGGTAATGTGAAACGCGTGCTGGCGCGGTACTACGCCATCGAGGGCTGGCCCGGCCAGCGCACAGTGAGCGATCAATTATGGACGCTTGCCGAGCGCAATACGCCTCATGAGCGCGTCGCCGATTACACCCAAGCCATTATGGACCTCGGTGCCACCTGCTGTAAGCGAACCCAGCCCACCTGCCCAATCTGCCCCCTGCGAACAGACTGTCACGCACTCGCTACGCTAAGCCAAACAGCCTTTCCCGGTCGCAAGCCGCAAAAACCAACGCCCTCGCAGCAACGCTGGTTTGCTGTTGCCATCAGGTCATCGGGCGAGGTGCTTTTGCAGAAACGTGCGGCCAAAGGAATATGGGGCGGTTTATGGGCGCCACCTGAATTTTCGGATGAGGACTCAGCCAAAGAATGGCTTCACGCTCACGTTGGAGTGAGTGCGCACAACTGTTATCTCGGAACGCCTTTTCACCACGCCTTTACGCATTTTAAACTTGAAGCGACGCCAGTTTATGCACAATGCAAGGAAAACCAACCCGCTTTGCCCACCGTAAACATTGACGACAAAGACCTGCGATGGTTCAGTTTGCATCCGGTACCATCGGTGGGACTGCCCGCCCCCATCGTGCGGCTGTTAAAAACACTCGGTAATGACGCCTAGCGCGAGGAATGCTTCATGACAAGAATGGTCACCTGTAGACGATACCAGGAAGCGTTAGAAGGCCTTGATCGCCCCCCGTTACCCGGCGCTAAAGGGCAGGATATCTTTGATAATGTGTCGAAGAAGGCATGGCTCGAGTGGCAAAGCCACCAAACGATGCTCATTAATGAGAAGCATCTCAGCTTAATTGATGCGGAGGCACGTCAATACCTGATGGGCGAAATGGATAAATTTCTCTCCGGTGAGGCTTTCGATCAAGTCGAAGGCTACGTGCCACCTAGTGAGTAGCCACAGCAGAGTCACGGCCCAAAGCATGCCAAACAATCCCGTCATCCG
>JAOHHD010000043.1 GCA_028117185.1 Luminiphilus sp. | reverse complement strand
GGTGGATTGTATTGCCTGGAGTTGCGATTACCTTGTTGGGCGTGCTCGATTACGTGGTCTTACAGACCGATTTGCAACCGGTGAGCGCTTTCCTATTCGCTTACGATGGCAAGGGAATTGAAGCGGTGAGGCAGGCATTCATATCGGCAGGCGTGACATTGGGCGCAGGGCTAGGTATTGCTATGGCGCTCGGTGCGCAAGCGCCTCAAGGGCTTCCCTGGGCGCGATCGGTAATTGCCGTGGCGATTCTCGATACCGCGTTTTTGATCGTCACCGCTATTATCGCTTCTGCGCTGTTATTCGAAGTCAATGTTGCCCCCAGCGAAGGGTTAGCCGCGGTTTTTATCGCGCTACCCTATGCTTTTGTGAACCTGCCAATGGGAGAAATTTATGGGACTTTGTTTTTCTCTGCGCTGGCAGCTATCGCTTGGAGTGCGGCCTCGATTTTGATGGAGCCCACTGTGCTATTACTGAAACAGGTAGCGGGTCGACCCGGTGGTGCGATTCTCGCCGCGACGCTGGCAGTATTAATAGCCTCAATGCTGTTGTTTTCCTCTGACGCCACACTGGTGCAGGTCAGTATGATGCTCGGCGAGTGGCTGTTGCCGCTGAGTTTGCTCTCGACGGCTTTGTTTGTCGGGTGGCAAATGCCCCGCCCGATTTTGCGAGGAGAGCTGTACCGCGAGCCGCTATGGCTGTTTCGATTGTGGTGGTGGATCGTGCGATGGATGGTGCCCCCAGCGTGCGTAGCGTGGCTCGTCAGCGGGTTGCTTTGATAAGCCGCGCATAGAGAGGGAGTTCGGTACACTACCGCGATGACTGTGATTGAGAGAAGCGCATTGCTGGCACATCCTGTCGAGCAGGTCTTTGACCTCGTGGCCGATATTGAGCGATATCCGGAATTTCTCAATGGATGCGTTGGCGCCGATATTGTAGAGCGAGGCGACGATCAGGTGACGGCAACCCTGCGGTTGTCGCGGGCAGGCATCAGTCACGGGTTTACCACGCACAATACGATGCAGCGGCCGCACCGCATTGATTTGGCATTAGTTGACGGCCCGTTCACCCACTTCGCCGGCCATTGGCGCTTTTTGGCATTGGGAGACGACGCCTGCAAAACCACCTTACAATTGCACTTTGAACTCGCCAGCGGCATTGCAAGCGTTGCTGCCGGCAAATTATTCGACAAGGTGGCCTTAGATCTTGTGGATGCGATCGTGACCCGAGCGGGCCAGCAACTGGAGCAGCACCAATGAGTAGTTTGATCCCGGTTGAAGTGGTCTATGCGTTGCCTGAAAAGCAGCGCATCGTGAAGCTCGAGGTGCCGGCAGGCACAACAGTTTTCGAGGCGGTGACGCTGAGTAAAATGGATCAATTGTTTGATGAGTTAACGATCAGCGCAGACTTAAAATTGGGAGTTTGGGGCAAAGCAGTCACGGCCGATCGTGCGCTTGAAGCGGGCGAGCGAGTCGAAATTTATCGTCCGTTGCTCGCGGATCCCAAAGAAGTGCGCAAAGCGAGAGCCGCGCGGGCTAAAGCCGCCCGTGATGAGGTTGCGGGGTAAGGCTTGGGTTAGGTCTCCACAGAGCGGTCTCGATGCCCAGTCGGTGATCCCTAATAGGTCATGGTTATAGCGCCGTATCGGCGGTATCGGTTAAGTCGGCCTCTGCCGTCTCGGTGACATCGGTGTCGGTCGCATCGGTTATGTCGGCTTCCGTGGCATCACTGACTGCCCACTCAGGCGCATCAGGCCCCTCGACACGCGCCAGTTCGTCACCGTCGAACCAGAGTGTGAGGCGCGTCTCTGCGATGGTTTCTGTGCCATTACGCAACAGGTATCGATAATCCCATCGATCCTCGTGAAAAGAGTCCTCAATGAGCGGGGTTCCCATGATGTAGCGGACCTGCCGCTTGTTGAGGCCTGGCCGCAATTTCTCAATCATCTCGGCGTTCACAACATTGCCCTGTTCGACGTTGATGCGGTAGACCCCTGGAAAGCCGAAGTTACTACCGCAACTTGCCAAAGCACAGAACAGGCAGCCTGCCACCGTCAACTTTAAATACCCGAACGTTCTTGCCACTTTATCTTCCAAGCTCTGACCAGTGCTGGCATGATACCGTTAAACACCACCCGCAGAGAACCATTCACACATGTCCACAGAGAATCGCGATTTAAAGAAGGCTGGCCTCAAGGTGACGGTGCCGCGACTCAAAATACTCTCGATGCTGGGGGATGCGGCTGGCCAGGGAGATCACTTCTCTGCCGAGGACCTCTATCAGCGTCTGCGCGATACCGGAGAAGATATCGGCTTGGCGACGGTTTATCGCGTGTTGACGCAATTTGAGACGGCGGGCTTGGTGATTCGGCACAATTTTGAGACGGGTTACTCTGTTTTTGAAATGGCGTCAGATCATCACCACGATCACATGGTCGATGTGGACACAAATGAGGTCGTCGAATTTATTGACGAAGAAATTGAGAGGCGCCAACACGCTATTGCCGAAGAGCATGGCTACGAGATCATTGACCATTCCCTCGTGCTCTATGTGCGCAAGCGCTCAGGCGCTTAACTACCCTCAAGCATCTCCCGCGCGTGCGCTAATGTGCTGTCGGTGAGTTTGGCCCCGCCCAGCATACGCCCGATCTCCTGCACGCGGTCGTCATCGTTAATGTAAGACAATGCAGATCTGACTTCGTCCTCGCCGTCTTTGGTGATCAATAAGTGGTGTTTTCCCTTGGCCGCGACTTGCGCTTGATGTGTGACAACCAATACCTGACTGCGCTCTCCTAGGGTAGACAACAGGTCGCCGACTACCTCTGCGACACCGCCACCAATACCCACATCCACCTCATCAAAAATCATGGTATGTGAAATGGCGGTATCGGTAGCGACCACTTGCAGCGCCAGGCTAATGCGAGACAGTTCGCCACCAGAGGCCACTTTATTGAGGGGACCGGGGGATGCGCCGGGGTTGGTTGCGATCAGAAATTCAATGTCTTCAGCGCCGCGAGGATCCGGTTCTTCCGCTTTGAACGGTATCAGCGCCACATCAAACCGGCACTTCGACATCGCTAATTGATCCAAGGTATCCATGACACGTCGCCCCAGCTTCACAGCGGCCTTGCGGCGCAAACCCGATAGCTTTGTTGCATGACCGCGCCAGTCGAGTGCGGTGTCCTCCAACGCACTTTTGATATGCGCTAGCTGCTCTGTGCCGCCACTCATCGTCTCGAGTTCAGACTGCAGGGAGGTGTGCAGCGTCGCCAGAGCGTCTGGCTGCACGCGATGTTTGCGTGCAAGGTCATACAATGCGCTGAGGCGCTGCTCGGTGGCATCAAGGCCCTCGGGATCTAATTCGACGGTGGCCGCGAACCGTGCGGTTTCGGCGTGTGCCTCATCCAGCTGAATCAGCGCAGACTGCAGCAATTCTCGCAAATTTTCGGTCGCGCTGGAGGCCATGCGGTCATCGTTGGCACGCTGCACTAGTTGGGCCACTTGATCACGAAGAGATTCAGATCCTGTGGCAATCTGGTCCGCGTTTTCGATGATAAAAGCAGCGTTCGTGAGTTGCTTGTGCTGCACTTCTAATGTGTCGATTTCACCGGGCATTGGACTCAAGCTTGCCAATTCAGCGACCTGATAGGTCAGCAGCTCTTTGCGCGCATCAAATTCTTCCGTTCTGTCGGCGAGTCGCGTGTACTCCTCACGGAGCACTCGCCAGCGCTGAGCGGTTTCGTTCACCGATGCGATGAGTGTTTCGGCGCCCGCATAGGCATCCAGTAGTGTCCGTTGAATAGCGCGGCGCAGCAGTGATTGGTGGGCGTGCTGGGAGTGAATGTCGACCAATAGTTGTCCTAAACTGGCGCAGTCAGCAAGGGTCGCTGGGGTGCCATTGATATAGGCTCGAGATCGTCCCTCCGCCGAAATCGTGCGCCGTAAGATGCAGTCATCAGATGAGGCCAGATCGCGTTCGGTTAGCCAGGCCCGCGCCGCTTCATTATGCGCAAGATCAAAACTCGCCGAAATGTCGGTTCGGCTGGCCCCCGGACGGACAGCGCGTGAGTCGGCACGATCGCCCACACACAGTCCTAGGGCGTCGAGCATGATCGATTTGCCCGCTCCCGTCTCACCGGTAATGCAGGTCATGCCGCTCGCTAAGTCGACGTCAAGCGCGTCGACAACAGCATAATCTCGAATAGAGAGGTTCGTTAGCATGGTGAGCTTTCGGTCAGATCGATAAAGAGTTATAGCGCAGAGTCCCTGCAGAGTGAAGACTTTGGCCGCCTTTAGATGTGCATTGGCGGTGCTCTGACATCAAGAAATATCCATGATCGCCCCAGACAAGACTTTTTCAAGAAACACGGCTGTGCTAAAACAGGGTTTTGCGGTTACCGGAGTCTGCCATTTTGGAAGCCTTATCCTCTCGCGCTTCGTCCTTACTGAAGACATTGGTTGAGATACACATCCGAGAGGGCCAGCCCGTTGCGTCGAAGAGTTTGCAGGGCGAGAGCGGGCTTTCCGTCAGTTCGGCAACGGTCCGTAACATCATGTCTGAGCTCGAGGAAAGG
>JAOHHD010000042.1 GCA_028117185.1 Luminiphilus sp. | reverse complement strand
GATTTATCAATGGCGCACAAGTATCAGCTAACTTATAAGAGACTTCAGCTTGTAAAAGGCATCAGCTTGCCCAGCTACTGATGGTTACATGCACTGTCCGACAGATGGATACAGACTATGCCAGCGTCATCAAGTGATACCGACAAAGGACAGCTGACCGGCTACGCATCATCGTCCTACCGACACTACGTTCTCGTGCTGCTCATGCTGGTTTACACCCTGAACTTTGTGGATCGCACCCTTATCGCTGTGGTGGCACAGCCCATCATTGAGTCTTTTCAACTCACTGACGCGCAGTGGGGACTTCTATACGGACCTCCCTTTGCTATTTTCTATGCCGTGATGGGGCTGCCCATAGCGCTGTGGGCTGACCGCGCCAATCGCGTCAATGTCATCGCCATTTGCATCGTACTGTGGTCAATTATGACCGCGCTGTGCGGCATTGCCGTCGGCTTCGTCACGCTGCTCTTATTCAGGATTGGTGTGGCGATTGGCGAGGCTGGTTGTACCCCACCTGCCAATTCTCTCATTGGCGATTATTTTATTGCCCGCAAGCGAGCCACTGCCCTCGGAGTTTACTCAATGGGCGTCACCCTAGGCAGCGTGCTCGCCAACGTGTTTGGCGGACCTATTGCCCAAATGCAGGGCGCAGACGTGGGAAATTGGCTCACTGGCCTTGGCCTGGGCTGGCTGTTTGGTGGGCTCGATTGGAGCAATATTGAAGGCTGGCGGGTGGCCTTTGTAGTGGTCGGATTGCCCGGTGTATTGGTGGCCTTGTTGGTCAAAATGAGTATTACCGAGCCGCCACGGGGTTACTCCGACCCCCCCGCAGCGCAAACCGACAGCACACCGAGCTGGCATGACACTTTTGCCGAATTACGCAGCAAGCCTTCTTTTTGGTGGATGGCGATTGCCGCCTCATTAGTCGCTTTTGTGGGATACGGGCTCATCAGTTTTCAAGCGCCTTTTTTACAGCGTGAACACGGATTGAGTGTTCGCGATGCCGCACTGCAATTTGGCGCGCCACTCTCGCTGCTCGCCGCTGTGGGAACCTTTCTCGGTGGCTATATCACAGAGCGCCTCACACCTCGGCTGCCAACTGCCGTTGCTTGGGTTCCAGCCATTGCCATCACCTTAGCAGTGCCGCCTGCGAGGTTTTAGCCCTTTGACGCCTTCCAATTCGTGCCGTCGAGTTTCCTACGCATCGATGACAACGCTGAAGAAACGTCGGGCATTTCCAACAGTTATTATTTGAGATAGGTTAGGTTCTCCCGAGTGCCAGCAGTCCACGATTATTGGGATGGAGATGAAAAATGCCGCAAGAGACCCCCGTCGCACCTGACACACTTTTACTGCGCTACTGGAATTGTTCTGCGCGTGGCATGCTTATCCGATATATGGCTTACGATGCCGCTCTAGATTTCGTTGATGAGGTCGTATCCCTTGAAGAGACGTTTGTCAGCGGCAGCTGGGCAAGCAACGAGAAATTCTCAGCGGAATTTTCAGGGCCTCTCAAGATGCTTCCGGTGGTGGAGCACAAGGGAGAGATAATCAATCAAACCAGTGCCTGCGCTCAATACGTCGCTGAGATTGCGGGATTCATGCCCGAGGCACCCGCAGATCGCGCAAAAGTAATGATGATCTCCACCCACATTCATGAGGACATCCAGGCGCCCATGTGGGACTCATTCTGGGGATGGAAAGATTGGGAGCGCGATGTCGTCGGCGGGTCTGCCGGTCCTTCATCTGGGCTGGCGTTAAAGGTGGCTAATCTTGAGCAAATACTTGCTACCAGCACCAGTGGCTTCGCCGTAGGATCTCAAATAAGCATGGCCGACTTTTCTATTTTTTATGTCGTCGACAGCCTTACGCGGCGAATGCTTGAGGTGGCTAGTGGGCCCGAAGCTATTGAGATGCTCTTGGGAGACAAACCAGCCATTGCACAGCATCAAAAAATGATGCGAACTCGCCCCAATATGGCAAGCTACCTAAGCTCCGACATATGGCATGTCTACGGACCCTATTGGACAGGCAAAGGAACGCTAGGGGACCGAACACACGAACTGGGACTGGGAGAGACCGAACTAGAGGGCTTTGAAACCCTGGCGTCACTGCTTTTACAACTCTCAAACACTTAAGGCTATTGTCCAAAACACTGCCACGAAGACTCGCAATTAACTCAAAAAGAGCCCCGAAGGGCTCACTTGCTTGCTTTCTACGGCATCATCGCCTTTCGGTCAGCCCATCAGTTATCTGCCCTTTCCACTGACTCTCGAGCATCATCGGTGACTGAATTTTTTCTGACGCCGCAAAGCTCACGTTGAATGCACCGTCCATGGCAGTAACTCGTCCTTGATGTGTACATCATCGGATAGGAGTCGCCGTAAGGGTTGACCCTTAGTGCCAATGACTTGGCAGAAGGTGACAGGCTGAAGGAGTAGCCCCATGAGTGCACCAGGGGGCCTGCGGTCACATTAGGCCAAGGGCAGCCCAGCGCCTAGCTAGGCCGCTGCCGGTGGGCTTGAGCTGGAGAATCAGAAGCGACCTTACAGTTTGAATTCTGGCTCATCGAGGAGTGAGCAGACTCCTGTATCAGCGCTATCGTCGACGTACCTTGTCCGGTACTTGCCTGTGACTCGCGAAATAGTGACCTCAGGTAACCCGCCGCCGCTCGCAAAATAGAGTGTGAATACGCCCGCTTCTAAAGAGACCCTGCTTGCCGGTAGCGTATATCCGTAGCTGTAGTGCACGGATGCCGTGCCTCTGGTTGTGTCGATGATATATACCCTGTTGTCTGCAAGGGGGTTTTCGGTCACACAATCTAGTTGTAATACCTCAGCCGCTGCACGCTCTGATGCAACGAAGAGCATCATCATCATGATGAATCTCATAAGCCTCTCCCTATAGCGCATTGACTGCCGAGCCGATTTCGTAACCCGCCAGTGGGCCCCAGTTTACACTGAGTCAAATGGTTTTTGGCTCTGCGCGAGCGCCATGGCAATGAGTTAGCGACTGCGGTGATTTTGTGACGCTAGCGACTGGGGGTTCGTTTAGCTACTCATATTTTTCTGTCTGCAGCCGGCAATTCCCAAACAATGATATAGACAGCTTAGTTGGCATATCTGGCCAAAGAGTTGGCGTAACCGGCACAGCATAAAAGTGCCAATCGCTTAACAATAAAGCTGTTCGACATGCAGGCGGGTGCCTGCAGTCCAAGCAACCGGTTGGCAGCGGCCCGGTGGACGAAATTGCTGCAACCCTATTCACTTTGACAATCAGGCGTCCTCCGACGCGGAATAAGGTTAACCCGTGTTGCCTAGCCGGCATGCCAGCAGGTAGACACTTCGGAGTGATAAAAACGAGACCGCCCGGTTTGGGCGGCCATCGATTTGGATATGTCTGCCAGTGGCCCAGACGTCATTTGATAAAAGCACCGAGTTGGCGATGCAGCTGCCTGCCATCTATGGGCCGTCTACTTCCTCGCCATAGGCTCGCCACTCGGCAGTTAGGTAACGCGTTTCGAGAAAGGCCGGTGCCGCTACCGTTGTGTCAAAAGTGGCCTAAACTGGGTGCGCCGCCAAACTCAGAGTGCCCAGTGGCCAGGTTTGTCATCCCTCTGTCTTGGCGACGCCACGGTACTTGTTCAGCGCTTTAGCATCTTTTTACCAAACCGAACACAGCGCGCCAACAACACGGTTGTCTCGAGCCAATGTGCGCCAAGACAGTATGAAAATGACTCGTCTCTTTAGCATCTTCACGTCTATTTCATTTCAGATCGAAGCGATGCTACAGCGGGGCGCGTGTGTATTATTTCTGCTGCTTACGGGAGAGGTCGGTATAGACCCGGTTTACGAATCCTGGCGAGGCGGCTTCAGGTCCATAGATGCTGTCGAAATCTCCCGTGGGTTTGGCCGCACTGATCTCCTCTAAGCTCAGCCCTTCATCGATCATTGCCTGTATGCGATCGCGGACCGTTCGCACCATGGCGACATAGTTTTCCAGTGTGTCGTAGTTCGTGACCGGGCCATGGCCCGGGATAATGATCGTGTCCTCGTCTATGGCATCAAGCGTTTGTTCGCAGAAACGGATCAATCCGTCGACATCACCACCGCTGCCGACATCAATGAAGGGGTATCCGGCGTTATTGAAAACATCTCCCATGTGGACTGCATTCTGCTGGTGAAAAAACACTGCCGAATCACCGTTTGTGTGTGCCGCGGAGAAGTGCCTGAGTTCAATCTCGCCGCCGTTGAAATGCAGCGCCATCTCCTGCCTGAACGTCAGTTCAGGTAGCGCGCCCTCGGGATAGGGCGGCTGCTGATACTTGGCAATCACCATGTCGATGATGCCGCCCTCAGCCATGGCGGTTCGCGCGTTGCTGTGGGCAAGGATTGTGGCGCCCTCCGGACCGAGCACCGTATTGCCATCGGCATGATCAAAGTGCCAGTGGGTGTTCACGATGTAGTCGATATGATCGCCGCCCAAGTCCTTGATGACGAATTTAATCTTGTCAGCCAGCTCTGGTATCTGGTTGTCGACAATAAGCACGCCGTCGGAGCCAACGGATACCGCGATATTGCCGCCTAAGCCAAATAAAACGTAGAGACCGTCGGCGACTTTTTCGCTCGTAATCTGGGCTGCTTCTGCATCCCATCCGAAGACGTCCAACAAGGCGTCCCGATCGAGGACGGTATCGTGCTGGTGTGCATGGAGTAGCGCCGCCTGACAACACAATACGGCCGATAACATTGCAACGATGGGCGAGCGTCTTACCGTCTTCATGGGGCGATCCTTGGCACGAATGGAGGAGATGACAGCCTACCCAAGTGGAGCCGAGTTGCAATAACAGTCTGAGTCAGTTCCGCGCCTCCAGTTCTTGTGATTCAATAGATACTGATGCCGAGCATCTTGATTTAATCGTGATCACTCGAGGA
>JAOHHD010000041.1 GCA_028117185.1 Luminiphilus sp. | reverse complement strand
TGCCACTGACTACCATTATCATTAATCGTGGCAAAAAGCGGATCTGCTATCAGCTCAGAAGATCCCACGCAGGTCAAATTATTCAGCGTTCTGGAATCGGGGCGTTCTGACGGAACACTACAAGCCGCCAGGACCGAGGCTAGCAATACCAGCCTAACGCTTCGACCTATTTTAAAAAAAATCATGGTTGCCTTCCCTGTTGTATGAATAAGGCTTACGTGAGATCGGGCCCAACGGTACACTGGTGCTGAGATTTTTTCAGCAAGAATATAATGCGATGACTGACATCAACTATTCTTATTCGATAGGGGCGCAACCTACTGGTAATGCCGAGCCTACGACACTCTGGAGCAGTCACGGTGTCCGAGTAATCCCTCTGACTGCCAATGTTGTCGTGTTGTTTAACCCCAACAATGATGCACGGCTTTTAGTGCAACCAGAGGTAGCGCGAGCACTGGAGCAATGCTTCTGCTTTAAGAGTCTAGAAGAACACCTAGACCATCTTTTCGATACCATGCCACCATTGCGTGAGCAGCCGGCAGATGCGCTACAAATCCTCCAGCTCGTAAGGGATGCTGGAATTTTTGAGTCTGCCGATATGGCATGGCAACGTCTCACTGCAAATACCAATAACGCACCACCACTCGATGACAGTCCCGTCAGACTGTTTATCCTAACCTGCGACCGTCCAGAGGCACTTCAACGGCTGCTTAACGCCCTTCAAGAACAGGGGCTGCCCCAGCAAGTGGAAGCCCTTTTTGTTATCGACGATTCACGCAAGGATGAGAACGAAGCCGCCAATGCTGGCGCCATCGAATCAGCGCAAAGTGGCATGCACATACCTATTTATCATATCGATACTGCGGCCAGAGCAGACCTTATCTCGCATCTCAAAGTCAGTCTGGCTGAGTCCAAGCACGCCAGCGTCGACTTTTTACTTACCCGATCGCACTGGGGACAAGCGCCAACCTACGGTCTGGCGCGCAATCTAGCACTGCTGCTCAGCGTGAATTATCGGGCGCTCGTACTGGATGACGACATACTGCCGCAAGCCTTGCTCCCGCCTTTGCCAGCGAAAAATCTCACTTTTGATTACCCAAATGCACGAGAATCCGTCCTTTACCCCTCAGCAACAGACATGCAGCAACATACTTTGATCGCTGATTACAATCCTTTAGCGGCCATGCTGCAGTCACTGGGGCAACCTCTGGGTAAGGTACTCAGTGCCAACCTCAGCGGGGCAAGCGCGCTGAAGGGGATAGACGGCCGGCTGACCACATCACTTGAGGCCAAGAGTCGCGTGCACTTAAGTCAGTGCGGTACGTGGGGAGACCCCGGCACAAAGGATAGCGAGTGGATTTTTTTTCAGCCAGAAGCCAGTATTAAACGACTACTCGATCGCGATTCAGAGCCAGAAAAACTGCTAGCCGCTCGAACGGCCTGGATCGGTTATCGCGGAGCAACAATCGGGCCCCATGGCACTCTTTCGCAACTCACAGGACTTGATCATCGCGCTTTGCTCCCCCCCTACTTACCTGCGGGACGTGGAGAAGATCTTTTATTTGGCATTATGCTACAGCGACTTCACCCCGAGTCTGCCGTGTATAACGAGGGCTGGGCCGTGGCCCACTACCCTGTCGAAAACCGATCAGCTCGAGGGCGGTTATCGCCGGTCAAGCGCAGCGCCACCATCATGATGTTAGCTGATTGGCTGGGGCGTGCCACCGGCGACGAGGCGGGCATTCCGCCTGAGACAAGGTTATTCATGCTGGCTGATGAGATTAGTCGAGTGTCTCAGATGACGGAGGCTGCACTCGAGGATCTCGTTAGGAAAGAGCTGCTCCAGTGGCGAACGAGTCTGTTAGCTCGCTGTATGGATCATCTAGACGCCCTATCGAGGTTAGAAAATCTCCCCGGCGCAAGATCTTGGCGAACCTTTCTAGAACAGAGCCGCGATAATCTAGTAGATCAGATTCAATCTCAAGAGCCCCATCCCGTCGCCGACGCGCTGACACGTGCGACATACGATCTTGAGACTTTGCGACGAAGAGGCTTGGCCTTTAGCGAGGCGATAAAAGCCTGGCCAGCAATTTGTCAGGCAGCGAGAGAATTTGAGCTCAGATAACGCCTGAGTTGCCTTCGCGAGTTCCATCCACAAAAAATCTAGCGACACAGGTGGTCGTGCCCAGATCTATGTATTCTCTGCATTGAATGCAAAGAATCGCTCAAGGAGCGACTCATTCGCATCGATCAGCTCGCGAGCAATGCGCTTTAAATTACGAATATTGTCCTCAGAAGCATCATCCATATCATCACTGGCAGTCTCCAGGGACGTTTGCAGACGCTGATAACGCTCGCCTAAAAATAACTGCATTTGATGATCTGCCGCTTTAGATACGCCATCAAACATGCAATCAAGCAAAGACATCACCCACAACGCACTGCCCAAAGTGCGCGCCTCTTCAAAGACGATAGGCCGCGTTAATTCGCCCGTGCCCAAGGAAAGGACAGCGATAGGGTCATCCGGGAAAAGCTTGCGCGCCTCGGCGTAAGCCGACACCGAGGGTGAGTTCATAAAAATGCCTCCATCAATAAGCACGCTGACGACATCTCCTGTGTCGAGTGGCTTCGGCTCAAAATACGTCGGCGCCGCAGAAGTCGCACGAGCCGCATCGCGGCATAGCAACGGCTGGTGATCTCCATGCCAACTTTTTAAAAAAACTGTGCGGCGATTCTGGATGTCATAGCTGGTCACCATGGTCGGCACCTCACAGTCAGCCAATGTGGCCCCCGCAAAATACTTTCCTAAAATGTCCTCTAGCACCTCGTGCGAATAAGCTTCGTCGAGAATGCCACCGACGGTGCGCAACTTACGCCACAAAGAATACTCAAAAATATTCGCTCCTTGCTCCTCGTATAATTTAACCACTCGACGAGCAGAAAATTGCGCAGGGCGATTCGCTCCCGGGCGCGATAGACCAAGGGCAAGAATGCCTCCGGTGGAAGTCCCCACCAGCAAATCAAAAAGTTCGTGTGCGGGCTTATTCAGTTTTCTTTCGATATGAGCGACAACCATCGCGGGGATAATGCCGCGTATTCCACCACCATCGATAGAAAGAACTCGACGGGGTCGATTACCCGCGGTTTGAGGCTTGCTCATTCGCTCTCGGTCTCTATTTCCTAAACGCGCAGATTACCAAGTTCTCCTTGTTAAAGTGGCAATAGCAGTTCGTTAACTTCATCGATGGGCATTGATTCATAAAATATCCAAGTCACTCAGTTGGTAACCTTTACCGCAGGATTGCTAAGTGATTCCATACAATGGAGTGATGGCACCCCATCTGCTAGCACGCAAGGGCCCAACTACTAAAAAGGATACCACTGGCTTTTAATTCCCCATCAAAGCACGTGTTATGCTCTAAACTGGAGCCCATATTTATGATCTTCACTTTTATTGGTCTCTTGACCCTGTCGCTCGCTGGCTTCCAAATTTGCCGCCTATTCGCTTCAGCGCTCGACGCAGAGTTGAATCTGTGGCTAACAGCCGGCGCAGGATTTTTCATCGCGGCAGCATTACTCATACAATGGTTGAGCTATGCCCCTATTCCCCTTAGCACAGCCAGTTGGAGCGCGGTACTCGTCTGCACACTGGTATCGCTGCCACTACTTCAGATAAGACGCAGACCTGGGCAGACAGCAATAAAAGCGCTTCTCCAGGGTAATAGGCTGAACGCTTACTTGCCCTATCTCCTACTTATCACGCTGATTTCCACACATTTTTTATTTGTGCTTGCCAGCAACCTTAGCCGAGATATCTTCCCATGGGATGCCTTCACTACTTGGATGTATCGAGCAAAAGTATGGGTACTCAATGACGAGGTGCTCAACTTTCAGGGCGTGAATCAATGGCTGCAATCGGGTGCTCTCGGTTACGCCCTACCCGCTTCTCATTATCCTTCCTCAGTCTCGGCCGTTGCTGCCTTTAGCTCGGCACTCTCGAGCGGATGGAATGACCAATTGGCAAGTATTCCTTGGTTCTTCGCGATGTTAGCAATCGGCAGCATGATGTTTGGCCTCTGTAGGCAAAGCGGATTAGCGGTCCTGCCCAGCCTCGCAGGCCTCTACCTCCTAACCTCAATTCCGATCGTCGGGATGCATGGGATATTAGCCGGCTATGCTGACTTGTGGATGCTGGGTACCAGCGGCATGGGCCTCGCGGCGCTAATGCTGTGGACTCAGAAAAGGCACAAAGGGGCTCTGGTTTTCGGCACCGTACTCCTGATGGTTGGACCCTGCTTTAAAACGGAAGGTTGGATCTGGCTGGGCATGGCCATGCTATTCATCTTCATACACACGCTTTGGCGTCAACAGCGCTACGCAGGGTTATTTTGTGTGATTGCAATACTCTTTGCGGGCTTCCATCTTGAATCAGTAACTTTGGGTTCACTGGGGCTTTGGGGGATTGACGAGGGGACTATTCACGTCGGACCGCTCGGGCAATATTTACTGAGACCTTACAACGCCCTGCCCATATACTTTGAAATGATCTTCTTGAGGGGTAATTTCCACCTTCTAGGGGTTCTTTACCTGCTAGCCCTGGGTTTACTCACCATCATAAATTGGCGTGCCAGCGTGACGCATTGGTTGATGGGTGCTCTCATCATCTGTTCGCAATGGATTATTTTTGGCCTCTCCAGCTATTCGCTCTATGCGGAGACAGGAACGGCAATAAATCGCCTTCTTTTGCAATTCTTACCGGTATTTGTATTGACCATCACTGTGACATGGCAGACGGCCACAGAAGCGCTACATCATTCCCCGCCGCGAGCAGGACCGGGCGCTAAAACACAGATAGCCCAAAGCACTATGGCAATTAGCGTTCTACTTGTGTCGCTTGTCGCACCTGCATTCATCCTTCTTGATTGGAGTGACAGCAGGGGTAGCGATCAGGACGCCTTTTATGCTCCTGAGC
>JAOHHD010000040.1 GCA_028117185.1 Luminiphilus sp. | reverse complement strand
CAGTGGCATAAGAACCGTAGACCATCACGTCTTCGCTAAGCCGGTAGGATACCCCCGCTTTACCGGTTGTTTTACTCCAGCTCTCATCCCAACTGCCCGTCTTTTCATCGTCAGCGTATTGCGCGCCATGAACACACTCACCCCAGTTTTGGAGATCACGGTCAGCGTCAGCCTTGATACAAAATTGTCGGGCAAAAAAGTCTTTCTCGTCTTTCGAGTAGCGTAAGCCCAAGGAGATTTCGAGCCGCTCAGTAATATCGTAGTCGAACTGTCCGAATACGGCCTGGCTTTTCGCTTCCTGCGATTGGTAGATATTTTGACCAAAGTCATTACCCAGTCGGTCAACCTGCTCTGGCGTGGCACCGTAGAGTGCAACCAGCAGCTCAGGCGTTCTCACAATCTCCCAAAAATCGTAGGTGAACCAATCTTGCGAGTAGGAGTTCTCCATCTGATAGACACCTAGCACCAAATCAAAGTTGTCGCCCGAGGTCGCCCATCGCAACTCATGGCTCTCTTGGTCATTCTCGTTTTGGTTATCAATGGTAATGAAATCGCAAGCACTGCCTGAATAAGGCCATATGGCCAGCTCTTCAGTGTCGCGGTGCCCGTAAATATAGGTTGCCGTAGAGCCATTACTGAACTCGTAGTCCATTTGCAACGTGATGGCATCGGTTTCCATGTCGCCTAGGTTCTCTTTCGAGGCACTGGTGGTTGTTGCAGTAGAACCCGGATCATTTTCCAGCAGACAATCCTCCCCACGAATATCGGGATAAGACGCATTGTCGTTGTAGGCCTGTATTCGCCAGTCGGTCGCAGCGGGCCCTTCTAGCGAGGTAAGCGCCACGATGGCCGGTGAATATGGCTCCCAGCCACCGGAGTAACCATCTTGGAGTGCAATAGCGCGATTACCACCCAAACCCGTGAGGTTTCGGAAAGCACCGTTGTCACTCTGGTCATCAATTGTTTCAATCGTCAGCTTCGCCGTGAAGTTATCAGTCGGCGTCCACAAGAACTTAGCGCCGTAATTGAGATAATCCTGCTTCGCAACATCTTTATTTAACGTGACGTTATTAATGTAACCGTCATCTTGCAAGCTCGCTCCAAACAGCTTCACCGCCAGCACGTCTTCCACGATCGGAAAGTTGAGGATCGCCTTCACATCCGTACGTCCAAAATTACCCAACGTGCCAGAAATGGAGCCGCCGAGCTCGCCTGTAGGATCGGTTCGAGTCAATGAAATCACGCCGGCAATTGTATTCTTGCCGAATAAGGTGCCCTGTGGGCCCCGCATCACTTCGATCGATTCGATATCAAAATTATCAATCAAAGCTCCCGAGTTGGTCGTGAGTGCAATGCCGTCATAAACAACGCCAACAGCCGGATCAAAACTTTTTTCATCGTTGCTGTAACCAATTCCCCTAATGGAAATGGCGTGGCCGGCCGTACGACCCATAGACTGGCGAACCTGCACGTTAGGCGCCAATCCTTCAATATGTCTGAGGTTTCTAATCGCAGGATTGTCTAGCTGAGTAGTAATGGAAGTCACCGCAATGGGCACATCCTGAATCGACTCTTGGCGTTTTCTGGAGGTCACAATGACTTCCTCAATAGCCAAGGCGCTCTCGCCTTCCTCTTGTGCCGCTGCATATTGAGAGCCCGTCGCTGCCAATACCAGCCCGCACATGAGCGTGAGCTTTTTTTGAAGATGTTTTGCAGAACCCTCGAACTTGGGAAAAACCCGATCCATATTGACGCTCCAATAATTTATTTTTGTACTACGACAATCAGTACATGGGCTGAGCTGAGCTGAGCTGAGTCAATTTGTAAATTTTTAAAGATCGTCAAAAAATAGGTTTGAATCGGGACCGACAGGTGCGTAGCTTGGTTAGCGCAAAGCCGCATTACTACAGTCTTTTGCTCTCTTCGGTGCGCTCGCTGATACGCTGTTACCGTCGGGAAGTTTTCGGCAAAAAAGCGGGTCGACATTAGGCAAACTGGTCACTCATCGTGTGCTGACACATTCAAGAACCGTCACACAGATTGCATCGCTAGGAGACGTCATGACACAACAACGCCTGCAAGGAAAAGTAGCTGTTATCACCGGTGCAGCAAGTGGCATTGGGGCCGCGACCGCTCGTCGATTTAAGGAAGAAGGCTGTGCCTTGATTCTCGGTGATATCCAATCGGATCTGGGTCATGACCTCGCCAACACACTCGGCGATCGCGTTTTTTTTGAGCACTGCAACGTCACCCTCGAAGCCGACGTTAAAAAACTGGTCGATCGTGCCCTGTCAGCGTTTGGTCAACTAGACATCATGTTCAACAACGCAGGTATCGTCGGCGCCAAAGGCCCCATTGATCAGACTCCCGCCGATGAGTGGCGCATTACTACCGACATTCTCATTAATGGCGTTTTTTACGGCGTAAAGCATGCGGCCGCTGTCATGAAGCAACAGCGCTCGGGCTCGATTATTAACATGTCTAGCGTCGCTGGGGTCATGGGCGGGCTCGGACCTCATGCCTACACCACAGCAAAGCATGCCGTCATTGGGCTGACCACCAGTGCCAGCGCTGAGCTGTGCCAACACAATGTGAGGGTCAATGCCATCGCCCCCTTCTCAATGGCAACACCGATGGTGGCCGATGCCCATCTGCAGAATCACCATGCGACAGATGAGGTCGCCAAAACACTGGCGGCTAATTCACCATTGCCGGGACGTGCCGGCACCGCGCTCGACGTGGCTAACGCAGCGCTTTGGTTGGGTAGCGACGAATCCGGCTACACCAGCGGCCTCACTCTGACCACCGACGCAGGGGTTACCACGGGGGCCATAGTGAGACGGCCCAACTACGACGAGTATGTGCCGATGCAAAAAGAAGCGGGGAATCGAGGGGTGTAGTGCAAGCCTTGGCCTCTATACCCCTAAGCCATCGCGGTGACACCCTGTTGATTGATCAGCACCCCAAGAGACAATGAAATTATGGATTTAAGTCACGTTAACAGCCCGTCTCAATCACCCCCGAACTTTCATATCGGTCCCTATAGGATCGGTGGGCCCTACGCAAAATACATCCTCTTTTTACTGATCCTTGTTTACGCAATGAACCTATTAGATCGCCAAATCCTCGCCATTCTCGCTGGCGAGATTCAGGCAGACCTTGGCATCAGTGACTCTCAAATGGGGTTTTTATACGGTACGTCATTTGCCGTTTTTTACGCTATCTTTGGCCTGCCGCTTGGACGCCTAGCAGATCTGTGGGTCCGCAAAACACTCATCGCCTGCGGCCTTTTTACCTGGAGCCTCATGACGATGCTATGCGGGATGGCGGGCGGTGCTGCCAGTCTCACTTTCTTTCGGTTTGGGGTCGGTATTGGTGAAGCCACCGCGACACCCTCGGCCTACTCCCTTTTGTCTGATTGGTTCGAACCCAAAGACAGGGCCTCGGTTATCGCCATTTACTCGACCGGTGCTTATATCGGCATGGGGTTGAGTATGTTTATCGGCGGCTGGATCGTCGACTGGTGGAACTTAAGCTATCCCGATATTGCCAACGCGCCCCTCGGACTCAAAGGATGGCAGGTCACGTTTATCATCGTCGGCGCTCCCGGCATATTGCTTGCCGCTTTGTTCAGAACGCTAAAGGAGCCCGTGCGCGGCTACAGCGAAAATGTCGCCAGTATTCAAAACCACCCCCATCCCTTCAGAGAGGGTTGGAGCGAGCTCGCCAGCATTCTCCCTCCTTTCTCCGTCATTAGCCTGTATCGCCAGGTGGGCTTTACGGCGCCCTTAATTACCAACATTGCTGCAGCGCTCATTATTGTCGCGCTGGGGAGCCTGATCAGCCACCTCACTGGTCGCGTCACGCAGTGGGTAGTGCTCGGTGTCGGTGTCTATGCGCTTTTCAGTTGGGCAAAATCTCTAGCCGTGAGAGATCCTGTGACCTATGCGATGATCTTTCGCTGTAAGTCGATGATCTACGTCAACCTCGCCTACCCCATTATTACCTTCATCACCTACGGATTTGCGCTGTGGCTTGCTCAGTACTTGCTGCGTAAATTTGATGCCGACTTATCAGAGCTCGGCATGGTTCTTGGACTCTCTACTGCCATCTGCGGTGGCGTGGGTGTGGCCACTGGCGGGGTGGTAGCCGATCTGATGAAGCGTCATATCCGCGAGGATGCCCACACGTTCATGGGCCTCATCTCGGGCATCCTTACGATCATTGCTGCGCTGTTTGTGCTCAACGCAGAAACCCTTCAAGAGGCTTATGTTGCCAACGCGTTTCTGCAGTTTGTCAGTGTGCTGTGGACTGGCGCCGCTGGCGGCATTATCACCACCCTTGTGCTCCCCAGAATGCGCGCCACCGCTTCTGCCTTTTATCTGGCAATGGGCACGTTTTTAGGGCTCGCGATGGGTCCCTTCACCATCGGCTACCTCAGCGACACGTTTCAAGCATCGGGCAATACGCCCTCTGATTCACTGGGTCTGAGTTTGAAGCTGGCATTACTGGTCTACTTGATCGTGGCTATATTTACTGTCCTGCTGTTTCGGCATTATCGACAGGACTTTAATACACGAGAAGCCCGCGCCATCGCAGCAGGCGAGCCCGCTCACCCCTAAAACAGACCACAGACCCGCTCGGCCAGTCGCTTTGCAGGGCGTGTGCCCGCGCTGCACGCGGGCGGTTGGCTTATTCTCAAATTGTGAGATCATATGGGTCTCGGTTCTCACAGCGCACAACAGGAGCCCGTTTGAGTGAGCGGATTGCCAGTACAGCAAGCCAGCCAAGAATCGGCGACCCCATTGCCATCGCACGCAATGGGCGCTCGAAAAGGGTCAGTTTCATCTCAACAATAGGATTGGCTTACAGTAACGATGCAGCTATACAAACCGAACAAACCCAAGGGCACGAAACGCAGAGACAGCATCATCAATGGTTTCTTGTCCTCGCTGGAAAAAAACGGGTTTTCGAAGACCTCGATGACCGGCATCGCGCAAGAAGCCGATATTGCGCCCAGCCATGTCTTTTACTATTTTAATTCTAAAGAAGACCTCCTGACTGAGGTGTTCAAGCACCAGTGCGATGTCATTGTTGAAGGCATGGCGGCACTGAAACAGCACGACTTTGCCGCAAAAATAAATTACCTCTGCGACTTTTTCTACACCGAAAACAAATCCGTCAACCACCACTCTACTGGTGTGATGTATGAAGCCATTGGGGCTTCGGTGACCGACCCCAGTCTCGCTGCGCACAAAAGCGAACTAGACCGATGCTGCATCGAGCTACTCAGCGTCGTTTTTTCTCACAATCAGATCGGTGAGGACGCCTGTATGGAAAGGGCCGAGATCTTGTACGCGGTGATCGCAGGGTCGAAGCTCAATGGGTTT
>JAOHHD010000004.1 GCA_028117185.1 Luminiphilus sp. | reverse complement strand
TGCAAAATCTTTGTCTAAGATCGCCGAGGCATCAGCCATCGCGTCAAAGACCATCAGGGCAGTTAAGACAATCAGTGAACGTCCAGTCATTGCGTATTCGACCTCTGCTGCCGGGTGGGATGGTGATTCGGCTTGATCAGTTCTCCGACCCGCAATCAGCGCCATCAGTTTAAAGGCAGTTCGCCTACTGATAGCCTGCGCACGTTTTCTCAATAGAGGATTGAATCTATCGCAACGAAGATAGATTATCGACCCCTTAATCCAAGGTGTGGCACGGCGTCGATATCCTGCACCCCCCCAAAAAAATAAAAAGGAAACCATTGATGAAACCGCTAGAAGGCATCACGATCCTAGAGTTTTCGACCATGATCACGGCCGCTCTGTCGAGCATGATGCTCGCAGAGCAAGGCGCTCGCGTCATCAAAGTAGAACCCCACAATACGGGCGATCCCATGCGATTCATTGGCGCTCGAAAAGGTGATATCTCGTCACTTTTTGCGGGCTGCAATCGCGGTAAGGAATCCATTGCGATCGACCTTAAAAGCGAGGCCGGACAGGCCTTGATTCAGGAAATGATCCCGCAGGTGGATGTGGTCATTCACAATTTTCGACCGGGCACGATGGAGACCTTGAATTTAGGAAGCGATGCCCTTCGCGCACTCAACCCGCGACTCATTTATGTGGCGATTTCAGGCTTTGGCACTGAGGGGCCCTTACGACGGGCGCCCGCCTATGACCCCATCATTCAAGCGCATTGCGGTATGACGGCTAGCCAAGGCAGTGATGAAGCCCCTTCTTTTATGCGCTCACTGCTGTGCGACAAGATCACCGCCTATACCGCTTGTCAGGCTGTGACCAGCGCCTTATTTTCCCGTGAACGCTCCGGCGAGGGCCAGTTGATAGATCTATCAATGCTCGATGCGAGCTTATTTTTTATGTTTCCCGATGGCTTCCAAAACGATGCACTGCTTGACGAAGATCAGGTTGCCGGTGGCCTGCTCATCGACATGCTCTACGACCTTACTTTGACCAAGGATGGCGGAATTACCGTGGCGGCAGCGAATCAAGATATGCAGGGGAGAATGCTCAAAGCCATTGGCTTGCTGTCGCTGTTGGAAGATGAGCGCTTTAGCACCATGAAGGCGTTAGTTGAAAATTTGGCGGCATTTCGTGATCTTGTGGCACAAAAATGTGTTGGCTATACCAGTGATGAATTAATCGCATTGCTCCGTGAGGCAGAGGTACCGTGTGCTAAGTGCCTGACCCGGAAGGAAGTGCTGGCACAGGCACAGCTGTCTGCTAACGATAGCATCGAGGTCATCGATCACCCGCTGCTCGGCAAACTCCGCATTGTTAAATCACCACCGAAGTTTGGTGGCGAACGCCTGACGCCCTCTCGACCCACTCCAGGGCATGGCGAGCATACCGACGACGTGCTCGCGGAAATGACCGGCAGCCAAGATCACCTCACGCAACTGCGCGCTGATGGGGTCATTCGCTAACCAGCGCTGCGTAGCCGATTCATTGCTGACAGACATAACCCCGTGCCGTGCGCTTAGCGTTGAACGTGGACCCCGTCTCCCGCCGCGACGATTCCAGATTGCACAATCGTCGCATAGACACCTAGGTTACCGTCACTATGTGCCACCATTTGACGCATGATTTGTGTGTCACGCGGGAGATCTGAAAAGCCATGGGTCGTCATCGCGCATCGCGGACAGGTAGATTCAATGTTTAACGTCACGCCGCCAATCGTCAGGGTTTTGCCAATCCATGCTTGCTCGGGAAAAGCATCAGCGCTGTCTTGGCAATCGATCAATACATTAGGTCGAAAGCGACGCACATCGAACTGAGACTCCGGGGCCAACTGATTCATCGTATCGAGTGATTGCTGGGTCAATAGCATCAGCGGGAAGGCGTCAAAGTAGGTGCCCGGCGGTGACTCAAATTCGAGTAGCTCGGCAAAGGCCGTCAGATCCGGAATCGGCTCACCGGGTAGTCGACCAAACACCGTTCGCAACTCTTCTTCAAAATCCTCAGTGTCGGGCGCACCCCGCCGATAGTGATCAAGTTGATCTGCCGGCAAAAGTGGCCATAGTGACACCGGATGATCCAGCTTGACGGATAACCACTCGTGAATCTCCAGTGCATTGGCAGGCATCGTCTCGCCGTCTGGCGCTGCAATCATGGCGCCTGCTTCAGTGCTAGTCGCCGCTAAGGTCATGAGTTGTGGAATCTTTTTTCCGCCGCGAATGCCGCCTCGCTTCTCGTCGCGCACGGCCCAAGCTCGATCACCCGGAATGCCCGACTCAGTGATCTCTGTTTGATCGACCTGCTCGCCAATCATTGATTTAATCGGGTAACGAAAAAGAGCTTTTACGGACCGCGCAGTCATCACTTACTCCAACATGTTCTTAAGATAATCGTCAGTTTACTCGCAGTGAGGCCTGCTCACTGTGCGGCAAGCGTCAATCAGCACACCAACCAAGAGCCTAATCCACGTCAACGCGAATCGCAGTGAAGACTATTACTTGGCAAGGTGACAACTACTGCGCAGTGAAGCCGCCATCGACGCTGAGTACTGCACCTTGGCATAGACTCGAATCGGGAGAAGCAAAGAATAATATGGCGCCCGCCACTTCCTCCGCCGTACCCATACGACCAATCGGCATCACGCCGCGCAGCATCGACTGGGCCTCTTGTTTATCGGGCATCAGATCGGTCCAGCGCTCCATCATCGGCGTTTCTATGACGCCCGGGCAGACACAGTTAATGCGAACACCCGTGGTCGCCAGCTCAATGGCCATATCCCGGGTAAAGACCACTAATCCCCCTTTTGCGCTGCCATAGGCCGTTGATAGCGGAAAACCGACCAGTCCATTGAGAGAAGCAATATTGATCACGCTACCCTGTCCGCGTTCTACCATTGGCGGGACAAAATACTTACACAATAACCAGGGGCCTTTGAGATCGGTGTCAATCACCCTCTCCCATTCATCCAGGGTGGTCTCGTTATAGGTTTTGTTGAGTTCGGAACCCGCGTTGTTCACCAACACATCCACGTGCTCCCATCGCGCATAAACTGCCTCGGCGGCCGCCTGCACTGCAGGCTCAAGGCGCACATCGAGCTCTAGCGCAAAGACCGACTCCCCCAGCTCCTGTGCTAACGCCTCAGCAGCCGACAGGTCGTAATCGAGAATACACACCTCGGCACCCTCTTGGACAAAACGGCGCACCGTGGCGGCGCCGATACCACTCGCTCCTCCAGTCACCACGCACTTCACATTACTTAAGCGCATTAAAGCCTCTCATGACAAATCGTTTAGTCGTGTCATCAAACACCAAAGCACAGGCGCCGGCAAATCGGAGCATAGCGACGCAGGCAGCTAACCCCACATCAGTCATCTCACTGTGACGACTCTCGCTGAAGCGCATCAGCCTCACAGCATCCTTGCACAGTGCTTATTTTGGTCGAAAACGCTTTTGACAAAAATGCGGCGCAACAGGGAGTAAATTCACTGAACTAAACGTCATCACTATGAAGGAGCATATTATGACAACAACAGATACTTACTCGATCGTGACTGCGGCAACCGTGCTGATCATGATCGTGACCATGGCCACCTAGTCACACTGCACGTTGAGCAGTGAGCACCGCCCTGTTTTCCCGAGCGAGTGGTGCTCATTACTCACAGAGACCTCATCGAAAGATGCCAACTGGTGCCGGTTGACTGAGCGCATTGGTATGCGTGCTACGCGGATCAATCTCACTGCAAGAGCGCGTTGAGCGCTCGTGCCCACTCGGCTGACAGCCCAGCACCGCATCTATCGGGTTAGTCCGCTACCACAGCATTCGTCATCGGTGAACGCATCCGTCGCTCAACAGACAATGCGTGTCGCAATGGCCATCGCATTCAACTACCCATTCGGCCAGGGCCAGGTGCGTTGAGGCGAGGCTTGGTGAAGGATGCCACTGATGATCAGGGAAAAAGATAATGCCGTCTGTTAACGCAGAACTGCAAGGCGTCATGGACAAGCTCTTTGACACCATGAAGCACATACCGGACAAGTCATTGGCTCGTACTCAGGGCGGCTACAGCACTCCTGATAATTGGATGATGCACTAGCGCTCTTCTGGCCTAGCAGAAATTATTTGATGGGCCTCGGGAGCTAACGAGACTGAATTAACACCAATGCAGGCTCGAATCACACCTCATTCATGCTGAAGGCGCACCGATACCAGTAGCGCATCATCACTACTAATACTCTCCGCTCCAAACGATAGGGTGCGCTATGTAGCGTTCTTGCTCGGACAATATTTCGATGCCATGGCGTGCACGCAACTCAGCAATAGTTTCATCTAAGTACGCCTCAGGAAATTGAAAAGGCCACTTTGCCGTCATGCGCCGAGTGCGCCGTAATACACGCCATTTCATCCCAAGGGTTTGCCAATATATTCTCGGAAACAGCATCCACCCACACTCTTTGATAAGGGCAGCATATAAAGCTTTGAGCTCCGGTAGGCGTCCGTATTCTTTTACGTAGCGCCACTTAAAACGACAGCCCAAGAACAGCCAAGTATCCAATGCAGCCTCTTGCTCAAGCGTTGTATTGAGACCAAAGATCACATGCGTGGCGTCGTGCTCAAGTAGCAACCGCGAACTCGGCGCATCGATCATTACCTTGCGATTGAGGGCGTGAAGATAGGCATGGTATGCCTCGATCCCTTCCCTGAGCGTTAGGCAACAATCTTGGTCCTGATAGACAAGCGGCATCGGTGCACTCGACAACAACAAGCGTAGAGGTAGAGATAGTATCGCCTAAAGTGCACTCCTCCAAACCGCGGCGCACACCCATTGACGCGTTATAGCGACCAGCGGCATGACACCACCAAACTGGCACAGCAGGGTTCCGAAACAAGTCCACACTCTGCGGAAGGTCGTCCCACCGATGGGTTAAACACACCATGCTGGGCTTGCATGCAGGGATAAACAGATGAAAAAAGTGGGTTGGTTAACCGGAGCATTGACTCGCCCGTGCCTGAACATTAGCTGTTATTCTTTTTCGTATGAGCCGACAAAGCTGTCACAAAAGCTCAAAATGGACCAACACGGTCCGCCATAACAGGCGCAAACCCGCCACGTAACTTGGGAGAGCCGCTATGACTGCAACACAACAAGACATCAGTAACATTCCGCTGGCAGCGATCGACGTGAGCGATGCAACGCTATATCAACAAGATACTTGGCGACCCTATTTCGAGCGGCTTCGGGCCGAAGACCCGGTGCATTGGAGTGAAAACGATACCTTCGGCGGATTCTGGTCGGTCACCCGTTTTCAAGATATTACTGCCGTGGATGGCAATCATGAGGCGTTCTCCTCTGTGCCAGCTATCACCATCGGTGATTACGGCGATGATCTACCGGTGACCCAGTTTATCGCAATGGATCCCCCCATCCATGACGTACAGCGTGCCGCAGTGCAGGGGGTCGTCGCACCCAAAAATCTAAGCGGCTTAGAGAGTCTGATCAGACAGCGCGTTGGCAATATACTGGACGAATTGCCAGTTGGAGAGACGTTCAACTGGGTCGAAAAAGTCTCCATCAACCTCACCACTCAAATGTTAGCCACCATTTTTGACTTTCCTTTTGAGGATCGCCACAAGCTACCGTACTGGTCGGACATGGCAACCTCACTGCCGGAAATCGCAGGCAGCGATGGTGATGGGGATGAGCGCACGGCCGCGCTGCAGGACTGCCTGGCTTACTTCACCGTGCTCTGGCACCAACGAAAGCACAATTCACCCGATACCATGGACCTGGTCAGTCTACTCGCTACTAACCCTCACACCCGCGATATGGTCGAAGATCCTTTGGAGTACCTTGGCAACTTGCTGCTCCTCATCATCGGCGGCAACGACACAACCCGCAACTCCATCACTGGCGGTGTGTTGGCGTTAAATCAAAACCCCGCCGAGTACGCAAAACTGAAAACCAACCCCAGTCTCATTCCGAGCATGGTTTCAGAGATCATTCGCTGGCAAACCCCACTCATGCACATGCGTCGCATCGCCACACGCGATATTGCGCTCGGCGGTAAGATGATCCGCAAAGGTGAGAAGGTGGTGATGTGGTATCTATCGGGCAACCATGACGAGACTGCAATTGAGCGCCCCGACGAGTTCATCATTGACCGCACCAACCCCCGCTACCACCTCTCTTTTGGGTTTGGTGTTCATCGTTGCATGGGTAATCGCTTGGGTGAGATGCAGCTGCGTATCCTGTGGGAAGAGGTCCTGCAGCGCTTTTCCCATGTCGAGGTGGTTGGTGAGCCAGAGCGAGTGCTCTCTAATTTTGTACGGGGCTACTCATCGCTGCCTGTCTTGCTGCATGCCTGATATCCGCTGGCACCTCGATAGCGCTTGCTATGATTCGTCGCTTAAGGCGGTGAGCTCAAAGGTCCAGTTATAAGGTGCCGCCACGGTGCCTTTAACGAAGATAAAATCGCCATCTGTCGTGACCCAGAGGTGGTATACCGGATGATGGCTAGCAATAACCACATAGGCAAAGTGGTAACACTGAAAAGTGCCGGCAGGCACCGTGACGGGCTCTTCACCAAAGTACTCGATGGTCGTGGCCTCGGAGCAAACGAGTGATGGCCCTGTCGCACCTCGGTGATCGAGCGATGTCAGCGGGTTATCGCGAAAGGTATGTTGTCGCGGTCCTAGGGATCGATCGAATCGTGCCACGAGCCACGCATCAGAATTGAGCGCGTGAGTGCCAAAACCGCGAATAGTTCGATCAATCTCAGACTGGCCTGATATCCGGCCTTGCTCACTGGTGAGCCCTTCATAGGTTATCTCATCGTCTGTGATGTGGTACCACGTACTACCTTTAAAGATACCCCCCTCTGTTAACCTCACGAGACAATCTTGTGGATGGAACGCCGCATCGACACGCTGTATGACATCGCGAATGAGTGCGGGCTCATCATCTAGCTCACAATAAGCGCGCAAAACGCGATCGCCGTTACGATGCCTTGTCAGCGTGAAGTGCTCTCGGCCCCAAATACCCGAGGCAAACGCTTCGCTGTCGATATAGTAGGTAACGGTGCCGCGCCGAGTAATGTGTTCGCGGGTTGCAGGATATTGCGGCTTGATCATGGATTGGCTCGCAGTTGGATGATTAAAAAGAGCGAAAGCACTCAAGTATTAGAGGCTGGGAGATCCGTAGAAGGCTCATTTAACCTGCCTACTGGCCACCTCGACAGCGTGCGTTAGCTTTTTGTTTCGATGATATGTTCGCTGAAGGGTCCCAAGCATCGCCATAGCATGATAGCCGAGAAAACTGATGAGGCGATGACGACACAGCTGATCGACCAATCAATCATTGCGGGGGCTTGGAAAACATAGTCAGTTAATAGCGCGACAGCCGTGGGGCCCAATGAAAGACCAAGCAATGAGATCGTCAGCAGGTAGAGCGCCATCACCTGACCGCGTATTTGATTAGGCGTCGCATTAATCACCGCTATCGATCCCGCGGCGGTGGTCATCGCGGGCCCCAGGCTTGCAGGAATCAATCCCATCAATGCCGCATGCCCAGTCTCGGCGAGCGGGAGATAGATGATGCCTGGAAGGCAGATAGCAATGCTGAGCAAAGCCACTTTGAGCTCCGCGTTGTGCTGATCGGATCGATGAAACTTGTCGATGAGACTCCCAGCCACAAACACCCCCAGTGGACCGGTGACCAGAATAATCAGGCCATACCCGAAACCAATTTCTCCCATCGTCCAGCCATGCACCCGAGCAAAACTAGTCGGAATCCACGAAAAGAGCGCGTAGCCGACAATGGTATTGACTGACATTCCGAGAAACAGCGGTACGTAGACCTGCTTTCTATCTAGCAGGTAGGCCAGTACCCCAGGGAAGGACAAATTCTGAGTCGTCGCGCTGGTCTCCTGTCGCTGAGGTTCCCGCACAGTCAGCATCAGTAAAACGACGGCGATACCCGGTAGGGCGACTAGAAAAAAAACGTATTGCCACGCTGCCACACTGCCAATAATAGGCAGGATATGTCGCTCACTGGTGCTCACGTAGGTGATCACCATGCCACCGAACACCATTGCAAAACCGGTTCCCAGTGAAACCCCCGCGTTATAGGTCGCCAGCGCTTTTCCTCGCGCGCCGGGGGGAAAGTAGTCGGCAATCATTGAGGTGGCACTGGGCGTCAGGCTCGCTTCACCAACCCCCACGCCCATTCTTGCCAAAAACAGGTGTAGGTAACTACCCGCGAGTCCACACGCCGCGGTCATGAGGCTCCACAGTGTGACACCACCCACGATAATATTGCGGCGCACGGTATGGTCGGCTAACCGTCCAAGCGGCACGGCCATAAACACGTAAAAAATTGAGAACGCCAAGCCCATGAGTAAGCTCATCTGTGTATCGCTCAGCAGCAAATCCTGCTGGATCGGTTCGACCATCAGCGCAAGGATCTGTCGATCCAGAAACGATACAAGGTAGGCGAAGGTCAGCACACCGACGACGTACCAGTGATAGACGACGCTGCCCTGCTGTTGTTCCTGATCAGTCACGATGACCGACGGCTATCAGACGTTTTATTACCGACATAAAGGCTACATTTCATTAGCGGAAGTGAGGTATCACATCGGTCGCAAACAGTTGAGCCTGCTCCACCATCGCGATCTGTCGTGCACCATGCGGATGAGCGACCGGCGTGCCGCCAAGCTGGTAGATATGTTCGAGGCCCATATCGATCAGAGGCTCCAGCCGCTCGATGCATTTTTGTGGCGGGCCGCATATCGAAAACCAGTCCACAAAGGCCTCGTCAATGAGCGCAAGATGTGACCCTTCTTCTTGGGCATGTCGCGCCATATCATATTGTGATTGCAGGTGCTCCGCGATGACACGGAGCCGGGGCGGCAGGTGCTCGGTGGGTGCATGCTTGAGCCCCGCAAAGTGCGCCACCATGCCTGCAATCAACTTACCTAGCGAAAGAGCAGTTTGCTCACTTTCATCACAGACCAAGTTGATGTAGGCGCCTAGCTGGATAGAGTTGCGCGGGCGATTAATCTTTGCCAGATGCGTTTCTGCCGTATCAATTGCCCATTTGAGGCGCTCGGGTGCACTACCCACTGCAAAGGAGATGCGGTCACCCACTTCGACTGCCATCTGGATCGTTTTCGGCCCCGTGCAGGCGATGTCGATTGGCACGGGATGGGTACCATAGGAGTCAAGCCAACGCAGTTGCGATGAGTGACCGTCCCGATCAACCGGCTCACCGTTAAGATAAGCCCGAAGTCTTTCAATGAAAGTTTTCAGCTGTGCCGTAGAAGCATTGCCTTTGCCGATGTGTGCCAGGCTGGAATCGCCACGTCCAATGCCGCACAGGACCCGACCGCCGGTCTCGGCGGAGAGTGAGGCCAGTGAGCTCGCGAGCACCGCAGGGTCTCTCGTAATGGGGTTGGTGACCCCGGTGCCCACTCTGAGGCTGCTAGTGTTTGCGCCGGCGAGGTTGAGTTGTCCAATCGGGTCTGGGGACAGGTTTTGTGTGTCGGGGCTCAACAGGATGTCGAACCCCAATCCTTCTATTTTCTCAGCCAGCACGGCGGTATTACCCGGGCTAGGCTCCATCACAATGCCGAATTCCATCATAGCGAGGTCAGCTCTCCGAGAACAGATTGCACCGCTATTCACTTATATACTTTTCCGCTGCTACGTCAATGTGAGCGGCGCGCAACTAATCCTTAGGGCTGCTGGTAGCGCTCTTGTTTGATGCAATCCATCAGCCCAAAAACAAAAAAGCCCAAAACGGGGCACGGGGCTAGGCTGCTAAGCGTAAGCTGAGGCGTTACTACCTCAGCTTACGTGGGGCAAACAGGCCCATACGAGTCACTAGGATGTCTAAGCCACTTCAGGCGTCACTAGGAGCGTGCCTGCAGGTTATCAAGCAGAAGCTGCAAGGCATCGATGCTTCTCTTATCTTGCGCTGTTTGAAGGGCATCCTGAAGCACCTCTTGAATGTCCTCAGCACCGACAAGCTCCATATCCCAGGTGGGGAAAATACGCTCACGAATCTCCTCATCGGTGTTCAGTGTCACCATCATTTCATGACGAAGATCTGTTTCGATAAGCTTTACAAGACTCATGACCTCAGCCTTCGGGCCTTCAATCCATTGAAAAAAAACGCCACTCCCAAAAACTAAAATCCCAGTAATTCGCTGTACTCGATTTCGACGCTGTGACGTCGCAATAATATGATCGACATCGGCACCCCCTACCCCTTCTCTCACCTGACTGCAGTAGACAAAATTAAAGAGCGGGGAGCCTCCTAAAGCGGCTCCAGGCTCATCATATTGCATGGGTGTCGAGTCATTAATCATCCCCCACAGTAACCTGCTAAGCCGAATAAGCATAGGCATGATCTACTTGGACACTCTGGACACGGTCATGGCTCCATTGATTCACAAAATAACCTGCCCAGTGCAGCACTGGTTTCACAGCGTGTTAGGTGGGGCTTGGTTGCTGATGATGCTGTCGTTTGATTAAAGCCATTAGCCCTCAAAAAAAGCCCAACACCTGGCTGAGCCTCTGGGCGGTAACTATCGCGATATGCAGAGAAGAGTGAATGCTATGAAGGTGCCAATGGCTTAATAAAAAAAATGATAATTGGCCACATTGAGGGAAACCGCGATACTGTCTGGCCTGAATCGATTTTGACCGGAGTCGAACCTTCAGATGAGCCTCACACCTAAAATTCTCGCCTTATCAATCGCTATGTTCCTGATGCAAGCTGTTTCGCATTTCGTGGCTGCTGAATCACTCGGGAATTTGGCCCAATATCACCCAGAACGCATCCTGCTAACAATCACGACTGCCGATAACGGGAGCCCTGAATTAGATCCCGAAAAACTCATTTTGAATTCCGGTCAGTATTACCGTCTCACGATTAACTGCCCTGACGTGCGGGATGACCTCACAGGCTGGCGAGTCGAAATGTCTGAGTTTTTAAACAATGCCCACCTGCGCTTGGTTACCGTGGGTGATATCGAGGTACATTTACAAGGCCTCAGCTTCAACGCCATCGAGTGCGATGAAATTGGATCAGCCCACATCAGTTTTGTGCCCATGAAACCGGGCGCTTACCCCCTCTATGTGGGGAATGTCCCTTTAGCTGTGGGGCGACCGATCGGTGAGTCAGGCGTGCAGGCTGAGGGGAAGTTCATCTTGGGCGAGATGCTTGTGCGCTGACAGATTCGAGCGTTAACTCATTTACTCTAATTTTGAAATTGGGTTCTGATGTGTCTCACCGGGAACACCGTTATCAACGACAGGCCTCTACCCCGGCGCCCTTAGAACGTACCCCACTCCAGTTGGCCATTTAAGACAAATTCAAGCGACGCTGAGTTAAGGCGGCGGCGACGATCAATTGGTAAAAACGTGCGCCACATTGTCATACGGATAAGTTAAGGCTCACAACAAGAATTTTTAATTTTCAGCAATTGCCTGATTTATATTGGTATTTTGGTCGGTGTGAGAGGATTTGAACCTCCGACCCCTTCCTCCCGAAGGAAGTGCGCTACCAGGCTGCGCCACACACCGAGACAAGCACGATACCAAAGCCAAGAAAGGCGTCCAACGCTCATTTTGACGAGGTCAGTAAATACCCGCCCACTGCGCAATGCCTTGGCTTAGCAAGCTAAAACCCGTCACTACTGCGATGAGTACAACAATCAAAAAGACGGGACGAAATGGCCTTCGCTCAACCGAATTGACACCACGAGCCAGAAAGCCATCTACCCGGTGCTGGTCTTCTTTCGACAGCGCTTGCGATGCTGTCTCATCACTAGGTTGATTTGCGTCTGACATATCAATGAGTAGTTTGAACCGAGATTTATTACTCTAAACCTTGGCGCACCCAAGACCAAGTATTTCTCATCAGCGCCCCAATTTGACTGCCCTTAACGCACACGGATGTTCTCTCGCTAGTCTCAGTGAGACAGCATGGGCACTGACCATCTGAGGACCAACATGCAACGGTATGACAGCCACAAACCGCCCACCAATTAAAACCCTAAACGCTGACACCTTCGACGCGCCTGTTCGCTCGAAGTCCAAGCACCTGGCGAACCGCGGCCATCGCGTTTTGCAAGTTGCCTTGGGGCAGACCATGAAGGCCATCCAATGGCTTGCACCGGCCGTTTGTATCCTCTGCCAGCAAACGCACTCATCTACTAAGGGGATATGCGATGACTGTGATCAGCGCTTGCCGCGCAATCACCCCGCCTGCCCCCGCTGTGCATTGCCCTCCGCCGGCATGACCGCAACGAGGGCGTTCAACCACTGCACGCGCTGTCATCAGTACCCGCTTTACTTCGCTCAATCGCGCGCGCCATTTTTAATGCAAGCGGGCATCCGAGACCTCATTCATTTGTGGAAATTTCAGCATCAGCCTCAGCTGTCTCCGTTGCTCGCATCGTTGTTTATCAAAGAGGCCTTTGCCACCATGCCGCCACTGGGTTCCTTGATATTGGTACCCATACCCACTCAGTGGCGACGCCAGTTATATCGTGGCTTCGACCACACCAGGGTGCTGGCACAAGCGATCAGTGCAGCACATCCACACTCGTTACCGGTCGAGCCGTGGTTACGTAACACCCGTTCTGGTGCCACCCAGCACCGTCTCAATCGTTCAGCTCGCTGGCGCAACCAGCATGACCGCTTCGCGGTCAACGCGAAAGTTCGAGACACTCGCGTGGTGTTAATCGACGACGTTATGACCACTGGCGCCACTGTTAACGCAGCAGCCGCAGCCTGCCTCAAAGCTGGCGCCAAAAGGGTCACGGTATGGTGTTTGGCGCGAACGCCCGAACCGGGCTCACCACTTACGCGGTACCATGGTGCCCTGTGTAATGGGGAGGCCCATCATGAACCATCCCTACGAGAGCCTAACGCCCGATAACGTCATTAGCTGTGTCGAGTCCATCGGGTTGCTCGGCGACCTGCGCATCTTGGCACTCAACAGTTACGAAAACCGCGTTTATCAATTTGGCTTGGAGGATGCCGAACCGGTCATTGCCAAGTTTTATCGCCCCGGACGCTGGACGCGTGCACAGATCCAAGAAGAGCATGACTTTACGCAAGAGCTCACCGCAGCAGAACTCTCTGTCGTGGCGCCCATGAATATCAATGGGCAAACCCTGCATGAAGCAGAGGGGTACCTCATCGCCATCTTTCCTCGTCGCGGAGGTCATGCCCCAGAACTCGATAACGCGGACCACCTTTTGGGTCTGGGCCGCACTCTCGGGCGGATGCACGGCGTGGGGCGCGCCAAGCATTTTGACGAGCGCATCGACTATTCGCTGCAGCGTTGGTTAGTCGAGCCCATTCGTTACCTCGCGGAAAACTGGATACCCAACGAGCTGCAGCCGGCCTGGAGCACACTGGGTGATGATCTGGTCGAGCGTGCCAGCGCACTCATGGCCGATTACAACCCACGGCAGGGTATTCGTCTGCATGGCGACTGCCACGTGGGTAATATTTTGTGGCGCGACGAAACACCGCACTTTGTCGACTTAGATGACTGCGTGACCGGGCCTGCTATTCAGGATCTGTGGATGTTTTTATCAGGCGATCGCAATCAGCGTGAGCGCCAACTGTCGGAGCTGATTGCGGGCTATGAGGAATTTCAGGATTTCGATGCGCGCGAGGTGAAATGGATCGAAGCACTGCGCACCGCACGCATGGTCTACTACAGCGCTTGGTTGGCACGACGGTGGGATGACCCCGCTTTTCCTGCCGCTTTTCCTTGGTTTGGCCAGCCACGCTATTGGGCTGATCAAATTCTCGCGCTGAGAGAGCAGTTATCGCTACTGGAAGAACCCCCGCTGAGGCTCCTATAACTCACCGCTCGCGCCGAGCACGAGGATAAAGCAGCGTCCAAAACCAACGCCAAAAGGTGTTTTTGTTGAGCACGTAGTGGTCCAACTCTTTGAATTGTTGCGCGGTTTTGGCGGGGTCTGCGTACAGATCTGACCGGGTGTAGCGCTCGGCGTCAGGGTCTAGCGCTTTGATCACTTTAGCGGGATTACCCGCCACGACGACATTCGCAGGCACATCGCTAGTCACGACAGCCTGGGCCGCAACAATGCTGTTATCGCCGATCGTCACCCCTTTGAGTACGGTAGCGTGGTCACCCACCCACACATTGGCACCAAGATAAACGGGGGTAGCCTCAGCAGCGCGATCGATACGGTCATACAAGCCATGCCAATCTGAGTCGGTAATATAAGCGCCATTGGCGAGCATGCAGCCGTCGCCCAATGTAATGGCATCGCTGGCGCTAATGCGTGATCCCGGGCTCATAAGACAAGCATTACCCAAGGTAATCTGACCCTCACCGGGCGCCCGACCCCAGACACCAATCTGCACTCGCTGACTGGCGGTGTTGATCGCGGTAAAAGAGTGGCCAATGGCGATATTAGGCCCCGAGATATCGACATACCAAGGCGACATAATGTTGGCGTAGGGCCCCAACTGAACACAGCGAGGCCTGACAAACCAATCAATCCAGCAGTCTCTCAAGACAAGATAAGCCCGTTTAACCCAGTAAGGGCGGAGATCCTCTCGCACTAATGTCGTCCTTATCCGTCAAAGATGTCATAGCGCGGTATGATGGCAAGGTGAATTCAACTGCGCAAACAGAACCGTCCGACGCCACCCATACTGCCATCCAAACCCAGCAGGCGTCACCCCACTCAGACCTGGAACGCATTGTGCGCCATCATCTTGCGCACCCGTGGCGAAAACCCTGCCCCAGTCACACACAAAACGCTTTTCAACAACTGCAATCACGCTACCGCTACGACCCCAGGCCCCTCATCTTAGATTCCTACTGCGGTACCGGCATGAGTACTGCGGTGCTCGCCACTCAGCACCCGGAGGCTTTAGTGGTGGGCATCGATCAGTCGGCTTCTCGATTAGCCAAGCATCAAGTGCTGGGGCAACAGAATTACCTCCTCTTACAAGCGGAAGCGGAATCTTTTTGGCGCTGCCTGGTCGAGGCGAACATGTCTTTAGCAGCCCATTGGATGCTGTACCCAAATCCTTGGCCCAAGGCCTCACAGTTGAGACGCCGGGTTCACGGTCACGGCGCTTTTCCGCTGCTGGCGAAACTGGGGGGTCAGCTGCAAATGCGCAGTAATTGGCAGGTATACGCAACGGAATTTACGCAAGCCGCCGAGTTGATCGGGTTATCAGGCGCCTTAGAAACCTTTACGCCCGATCCACCGCTCACCTTGTTTGAGCGCAAATATCATGAGCGTGGGCACACGCTATGGCGTTTCCAAGGGTCATTCTCCAGCTAGTATCCGGACAAAACCTGATATACGCTCCGCTTTCGCTACACTTATCAGCACAGTGAATGAGCACTGTGCGACAGAGCGTTAGACCATGACCGCAACACAACGCGACAACATTAAGCAGATCGAACAGGGCGACCCCATCTGGGAGCGCATTCGCCGAGAGACACGCGATACTGCCGCTGCAGAGCCTATATTGGCCAGCTTCTTGCACGCGACGATTCTCAATCACGACGAGCTAGAGAGTGCTTTAAGCTTCCATCTCGCGAACTTGCTGGGTAGTCCTACCGCACCGGCAATGATGTTGCGTGAGGTGATTTTAGAAGCGTTGCAAGACGACAGCGGTATACGAAGCGCTATTCGCGAAGACCTTAACGCCATTATCGATCGTGACTCTGCCTGCCACGAACTCTACCTGCCGTTTCTGTACTTCAAGGGCTTTCAGGCGCTGCAAATTCACCGTATTGGCCATTGGTTATGGACGCACAACCGTAAACCCTTGGCGCATTTTTTACAGAGCCAAATGGCACGGCAGTTTGGTATCGATATACATCCTGCTGCGCGCTTCGGGCACGGCATCATGCTTGATCACGCTACGGGACTCGTCGTCGGCGAAACCGCAATAGTGGGGAATCGCGTATCGATATTACAGTCAGTCACATTGGGCGGCACTGGTAAAGAAGACGGCGATCGTCACCCGAAAATCGGCGATGGCGTTTTAATCAGTGCGGGTGCCACGATACTCGGCAATATTTATGTTGGCGAAGGTGCCAAGGTAGGTGCCGGCTCAGTCGTGCTACAAGATGTGCCTGCCCACACAACAGTGGCGGGTGTGCCAGCAAAAGTCGTTGGCAAACCAACTTCTAACTCTCCCGCACTCGATATGGATCACGCGATCCCAGACTCTCAGTGGTAGGCGGGCGAAAGCTCCACCACCGCATTCACCATCGCAGCAACATGATCGGGATTAATGCCTGGTGTGATCCCGTGTCCTAAATTGAACACGTGACCGCTGCCTTCTCCATACGAGCTCAGGATCTGCCCCACCTCCTCTCGAATACGCTCAGGCGATGCATTGAGTAGCGTCGGATCCATATTACCCTGCAAGCAGACCCGATCCCCCACTCTCTCCCGCGCCGCACCGATATCAGTCGTCCAATCCAACCCCACCGCATCGGCGCCGCAGTCGGCAATGGCTTCCAACCATTGCCCACCGCCCTTGGTAAAGACGATCACCGGCACTTTGCGGCCGTCCGCTTCTCTCGGTAACTGATCAATAATCTCTGCCATGTAGCGCAAGGAAAACTCGCGATATGCGTTATGGCTCAATGACCCGCCCCAGGTATCAAATATTTGTACCGCCTGCGCACCACTGCGAATCTGCTCACTCAAATAAGCCGCCACCGATGTCGCCAGTTTTGACAACAGCTGATGCATCAGCTCCGGTTCATTGAAGGCCAATGACTTCACTTTGGCAAAATCTTTACTCGAGGCGCCCTCCACCATGTAAGTCGCCAAAGTCCATGGGCTACCGGCAAAACCGATCAATGGAATACTGCCTTTCAGCTCTCGACGAATCAGCGATACCGCATCCATGACATAACCAAGCTCACTCGAAGCACGCGCTGGATCCAGTGCGTTAATGTCGGCAGCGGTCGAAATCGGCCGCTCGAAGCGAGGGCCCTCTCCCTCTGAAAAGTACAGCCCCAGACCCAGTGCGTCTGGCACTGTCAAAATATCAGAGAACAAAATGGCTGCATCCATGGCGTACCGCCGTAACGGCTGCAGTGTCACCTCACAGGCGAGCTCAGGATTAGTGCATAAGTTCATAAAGCTACCGGCTTCGGCCCGTATCTCGCGATACTCTGGCAGGTACCGGCCCGCCTGACGCATCATCCAAAGCGGCGTTCGATCTACGGGTTCACGCATGAGTGCACGCAGAAATCGATCGTTTTCTAAGGTGGTCATGTTGTCGACTCTCTTCTCATCTTCTTAGGTTTCAACGCAGTGTCGGTCATATCACGATTTGCAAAAACAGTAGCGGCCTAAATCTCGAGGTAATCTAAAATACCCTCAGCCGCCTGCCGACCTTCCCAGATGGCGGTCACCACTAAATCCGACCCGCGTACCATATCACCCCCAGCAAAAATCTTTGGGTTTGCTGTCTGGAATTTGAAGGCTTGGTGTTCTGGCGCTATCACAGCATCCCAATCATTGCAGGTAACACCAACCTCATTGAACCAATCCGCAGGATCCGGCTGAAAACCAAATGCCATAATGATGGCGTCGGCTTCGATCACTACTTCACTGCCCGGCACCGGCTCTGGCCGCCGCCGGCCGTCAGCGCCAGGTTCGCTGAGCTGTGTCTCAACCACTTTCACGCCGATCGCCTCACCAAAGTAATCCATCACTTCAACGGGCTGTCGATTAAATAAAAACTGGACCCCTTCCTCTTTGGCATTTGCCACTTCGCGACGTGATCCGGGCATGTTCTCTTCATCGCGGCGGTACACGCAATACACGCGGTCAGCTTGCTGACGAACCGCTGTACGAACGCAGTCCATCGCCGTATCACCGCCGCCGAGCACCACCACTGTCTTCTCTTTCAGATCAATAAACTCGTCAGGGTCTCTCGGGTAATCCATCTTCTCGTTGACGTTAGCAATAAGATAATCAAGCGCTTTGTAGACGCCAGGGAGATCTTCCCCCGCAAAATCACCCTCCATCGCCTTATACGTGCCCATCCCCAAAAATACCGCATCATAGTCGGCGAGGAGTTCATCGATTGTGATATCGCGGCCGATTTCAGTGTTGAGCCGAAACTCAATGCCCATGCCCTCAAAGACTTCTCGGCGACGCTGCATCACCTGCTTTTCCAGTTTGAACTGGGGGATCCCAAAGGTCAGTAAGCCACCGATTTCTGGGTAACGATCAAATACCGTGGCCTTCACACCATTGCGAGTCAGAATGTCAGCACAACCGAGTCCAGCGGGACCCGCACCAATAATCGCGACTTTTTTATCGGTGGGGATAACGTCAGACAAATCGGGGCGCCACCCCATCGCTAATGCGGTGTCGGTAATATATTTTTCTGAGTTACCAATCGTGACGGCACCAAAGCCATCATTAAGCGTGCAAGCCCCTTCACACAGCCGATCTTGTGGGCATACCCGACCACAGACCTCGGGCAAGGTATTGGTTTGGTGGCTCAGCTCTGCTGCTTCGAATAGATTACCCTCTGCTAACAGCTTCAACCAATTCGGAATGAAATTATGGACAGGACATTTCCACTCACAATAGGGGTTGCCACATTCTAAGCAGCGGTGTGACTGCTCAGCTGCTTGGACTTCAGTAAACGGATCATAGATTTCCACAAACGCTTCGGTGCGGGTCTCCATGTTCTTTTTACCCGGGTCTTTCCGATCAACATCCAGAAACTGAAATGGGTTTGCTAAACGCGCACTCATGTGGGGTATGCCTCAGTCTGTCTCTCGCAATCGCGAGAGGAGTTGATTAATGTCGGCCGCCTTGGGTTTAACCAACCAGAATCTACCGACGTAGTCTTCGAAGTTTTCGAGCAAGTGAGCACCCCACGCTGAGCCGGTTTCGTCGACAAACTCGCGAATGTTATCGCGTAAAAAGTGGCGATGAGCTTCCATAGACTCAGCTGCTACTCGATGAATTTCCACCAATTCGCTGTTATAGCGATCAATAAACGCGCGGTCTTCGTCAAGGACAAAAGCCAGACCGCCGGTCATACCCGCGCCAAAATTGACACCAGTCGAGCCCAATACCGTTACCAACCCACCCGTCATATATTCACAGCAGTGATCACCCGCACCCTCGATCACGGCGTGAGCACCTGAATTTCGCACAGCAAAACGTTCACCCGCCACGCCCGCTGCAAAAAGGCGTCCACCCGTCGCACCATAGAGACACGTATTGCCAATAATGCTGGTGTGCCGGCTTTCAAAGCGGCTACCTCGGGGCGGGGAGATGACCAATTTGCCAGCGGCCATGCCCTTGCCGACATAGTCATTACTGTCGCCCTCGAGGTACATGTGCAGTCCGCCCGCGTTCCAGACGCCAAAACTCTGACCCGCAGTGCCGGTTAAGCGAATGGTAATGGGGTTCTTTTCCATCCCCGTATTACCATGCCGTTTTGCAATTTCGCCAGACAGGCGCGCACCAATCGAGCGATCACAGTTGGTGATACTGTAAGCGAATTCTCCACCGCTCCCCGCGTCGATCGCCGGCAGGATATCCGTAATCATTTGATTCGCCTTATCGGCGGTATCGAACGGATCGTTGCTGTCTACTTGACAGAACTGCGGCTGATCCGTCGCCTGCTCATCAACCCACAAAATGGGATCTAAGTTCAAACTCTGTTGCTTCGCTGTCTCTCCAGGGAGGCGCTCCAATAAATCAACGCGGCCGATTAACTCCTCCAGTTTGCGGACACCCAACTTGGCGAGCCACTCTCGGGTTTCAGTGGCAACAAACGTAAAGAAATTGACCACGCGCTCCACGTCACCCACAAAGTGGGTTTCCCGCAGCTGAGCATTCTGGGTAGCGACACCGGTAGCGCAATTATTGAGATGGCAAATACGCAAATACTTGCAGCCCATCGCTACCATGGGTGCGGTACCAAACCCAAAACTCTCTGCACCCAAGATGGCAGCTTTCACCACATCGAGCCCTGTTTTCATTCCACCGTCAGCCTGCAATCGAACCCGACCGCGGAGACGATTACCGCGCAATGTTTGCTGCACCTCTGCTAAACCCAGCTCCCACGGCGAGCCCGCGTAACGGATTGAGGTCAGCGGGCTAGCGGCGGTCCCGCCGTCGTAACCGGAAATAGTGATTAAATCGGCGTAAGCTTTTGTGACACCCGCGGCAATCGTACCGACACCGGGCTCCGAGACCAGCTTTACCGACACCAATGCATCGGGGTTGACTTGCTTCAAATCGAAAATCAGCTGTGCCAGATCCTCAATCGAGTAAATGTCATGGTGCGGCGGTGGCGAAATCAGCGTCACGCCAGGAACGGAATAGCGCAGCCGCGCGATGAGCTCATTCACCTTTCCACCCGGTAGCTGACCACCCTCACCTGGCTTCGCCCCCTGAGCCACTTTGATCTGCAACACCTCAGCGTTGACCAGATAATGCGGCGTCACGCCAAAGCGACCCGAGGCAATTTGCTTGATTTTCGATACGCGGTTAGTGCCAAATCGGCTAGGATCCTCCCCACCCTCGCCACTATTCGATCTAGCGCCAATTTGGTTCATACCCATGGCCAGCGACTCATGTGCTTCTGGCGACAGTGCACCGAGAGACATGCCCGCAGAATCGAAACGACGGAAGATAGCTTCGATCGGCTCTACCTCCTCGAGGGGCACAGGCGTCTCGGCAAGTTTTAGCGTGAGCAAATCGCGCAAGGCGACCACAGGCCTGTCGTTACAGTGCGTGGCATAGGCTTGATAATCACGATACTCACCGCTGACGACCGCAGATTGCAGGCTCATGACCACATCTGGGTTGTAAGCATGATACTCACCCCCGTGGACATATTTGAGGAGGCCACCTTGATCCATCGTTTTACGACGGGATCGAGCGCGGCTTGCCACTTGCCAATGATCCTTTTCTAACTGCTCAAGCGATACGCCGCCGATACGCGACGTGACGCCTGTGAAAGCGATATCCACCAACTCCGTATCAAGGCCTACAGCCTCAAACAGCTGCGCCCCACGATACGAATTAACGGCTGAAATGCCCATTTTGGACATGATCTTAAGCAGACCCTTGTTAATCCCCTTGCGGAAGTTTTTCTGGCATACCTGTGGGTCACCCAACAGCTCACCGCGTGCCAAGAGATCTTCAATAACACTGTAGGCCACATAAGGGTAAATAGCCGTTGCACCGAACCCTAACAAACAGGCCACATGATGCGAGTCACGCGCGCTACCTGACTCGATAACGAGGTTGCACTCGGACCGCAAACCCACTCGAATTAAATGATGATGCACCGCACCCGTCACTAACAGGCTATGGATAGGCACTCGCGATTCGGCAATTTGTCGATCCGACAGAACTAAAATCTGGAACCCATCGCGAACTGCGGCCTCCGCACTAGAGCACAATGCCTCCAGCGTCTCGCGTAGATTGGCCTTGCTAGGATCATAGGTCGCATCAATCACCGTGCTGCGAAATCCCTCCTCTGACAATTCGACAATGGTCTGAAATTTTGCCTGAGACAAAACGGGTGACGTTAGGCTAATGCGCTCTGCATGCCCTGCAGACTCAATGAAGACGTTACGCTCCGGACCAAGATCCACTTCCAGCGACATCACAATGGACTCACGCAACGGATCAATCGGTGGATTGGTCACCTGCGCAAATTTCTGGCGGAAAAACTCATAGAGCGATCGTTCCTGACGAGACAGCACCGCCATTGGCGTATCGTCACCCATTGAGCCCACCGCCTCATTGCCTGATTCAGCGAGAGGCCGCAGCACTTGATCTCGTTCCTCAAAACTGACCTGAAACATTTTCTGATACATATCGAGCTCAGCACCCGATATCGCGGCTACCGCTTCGCCCGCAAAGCTGCCTGAGATAAGTCGGGCGTGCTGCCGCAACCATTTTTTATAGGGCTGTCGTGCCTTGAGTAACTCGTCCATGTCCTCGGTGTGCAGAACCTGCCCGGTTTCGGTATCTACCACTAAGATTTGTCCCGGACCTACCCGCCCTTTGGCAATCACTTGCTCAGGCCGATAGCCGTGGGTACCAATTTCTGATGCGACAGTGATGAAACCATCATCAGTCGTCACCCAGCGCGCCGGGCGTAATCCATTTCGGTCTAACAAACAGCAGGCGTATCGACCGTCTGTTAAGACAATGCCCGCCGGGCCATCCCAGGGTTCCATATGCATCGCGTTGTATTGGTAAAACGCTTTGAGATCAGGATCGATGCCTTCAATATTCTGCCAAGCTGGAGGAATCAGCATCCGCAGGGCCCGCGGTAACTCAATACCGCCCGTAGTGAGAAGCTCGAGCATATTATCGAGGCTCGACGAGTCTGAACCCTCGGCGTTTACCAACGGCACTAGCGATTGCAGATCAGGGAGTAGCGGCGAAGCCAATTTAGGCGTGCGCGCTCTAGACCAACTGCGATTACCTTCAATTGTATTGATCTCACCATTATGAGCCAGCATGCGAAACGGTTGCGCCAGCGGCCATCGAGGTAGCGTATTCGTCGAAAAGCGCTGGTGAAACACGCACACTGCGGTCTCCAGCGAGGGGTCATTAAGGTCCGGATAAAAGCGCGCTAGATCAGCTGGCATTACCAAACCTTTATAAGAAATCACGCGATCAGAGAGGCTACAAATGTAGAAATCAGGGTCGTCAGCAACCGCCATTTCTGCGCGTCGGCGCGCCGTGAACAATTTCCCTAAGCAGTGTTCATGATCAATGCCCGTTGCATCGACAAAAACCTGTTCGATGAGCGGTAATTGGTCGAGTGCGATTTCACCGCAAACATCTGGCTCGACTGGCACTTCACGCCATCCCAATACCGAGAGACCTTCAGCGCCTAAGGCCGAAGTCATCGCCTCACGCGCCTGCGTCTGAAGCGAGGGGTCTTGGCTTAAAAACAGCATGCCAACCGCATAATGATCGCCGAGTTCGATGCCGAGCGTTGTCTTTGCCTGAGCGCGCATGAACGCATCGGGCATCTGTAGCAATAAACCGCAGCCATCGCCCGTGCGGCCATCTGCCGCAATACCACCCCGATGTGTCATACAGGTTAGCGACTCAATCGCCGTTTGCAGCAGACGATGACTCACCTCGCCCTTAATATGAGCGATCAAACCGAATCCGCAGTTATCCCGAAATTCTTCGGGGCGGTAGAGACCTCGCGGCGCTGCCGTAGCGCCGGCCTCTGATTTTAAATCATGAGTCATAACACGTTTCGTCTGTGAGCCGGCGCCTGTAAGCCAGCCAAACGACCCCCTACGGGGCCAGAACAAAAGGGGACGTAGTGTACACGCCCTAAAAGGGGCGCTCAATTGCCGTTATCATCGCCGATCAAGCGTCGATTACGCAGGCAATGTCGTCTAGCGTGACGTCTTCAGCCACTGAGGCTTCACCCAACCGATTGAGTAAAATATAGCGGATTTTCCCCGCGGTGACTTTTTTATCGCTCGCCATGGCATCTAAGAAGCTGGCGGCAGTGAGTCCAGCGGGTGGTTTGACGGGCAGCCCCACCTGTTGCTGAAAGGACAAGAGCTGATCAACCACTTCTGTTTCGAGGTCGCCGCGGCGCACCGAGAGACGCGCTGCCATGACCATGCCCGCCGCAACGGCTTCGCCGTGGAGCCACTCTCCGTAACCTTGAAGCCGCTCAATAGCATGCCCAAAGGTATGCCCAAAATTTAAATGGGCCCGCACACCTCGCTCCTGTTCATCCTCCATCACAACAGCGGCTTTAATCGCACAACTGCGCTCAATTGCCGATGCCAAGGTCGGAATATCACGCGCCTGCAAGGCACTGACCTCTGCTACTAACCAATGAAAAAAAGCCGCATCGCGAATCAGTCCGTACTTAATAACCTCAGCGAGTCCCGCGGCATATTCTCGATCCGGCAAGGTGGATAACGTGTCGAGATCAATGATGACGTGCTTGGGTTGATGAAAAGCACCGACTAGATTTTTGCCCATGGGATGGTTAACCCCTGTTTTACCGCCCACCGAAGAATCGACCTGAGCTAACAAGGTCGTCGGTATCTGAACAAACTCCACGCCACGTAAAAATAACGACGCGGCGAATCCGGTCATATCGCCTACCACACCCCCACCGAGCGCCAAAAAAAGACTTTGTCTTTCATGGCGATCCGCCAGTGCAGCATCTAAGATCTGCTGCACTGACGCCATCGACTTATGCTGCTCGCCGGCAGGCAAGGTAATGTGCGTTAACCGATCAAGTGCGGGGAGCGCCGACTGTAAACGCGCTGCGTATAGCGGACCGACTTGGTCGTCGGTGACCAATACCACGCCGCGCGAACCGATAAGCTCTGCCCACAGACGGTTATCCGTCAGGAGCCCTCTTCCAATGGAAATGGGATAGCTGCGATCTTTGCCGTTGTTTTTGCCACCATCGGCACCGAGCTTAACGTCTACTGTATGAAACTGTTCCGACATCGATAGATCGCTCTCGAATAATCATCATCAGGGGCTTTAAGGCAACAAGTCACGCTCGACTAATTGTGCTTGGATTTGTTTTGCGACTTTTTTAGCGTTACCCGTGCCCCCCGACACAATGACGTCTGCCAGCGCGCGATACAACGGCGCTCTCTCAGCCATCAGCCTGGCAAGCGTCTCCTTCCGGTCACCGCATTGTAACAAGGGGCGGCCCTCTCCTGAGCCTGTTCTTTTCATCTGCTGCTCGACACTGACGTCAAGGTAGACTACCAATCCCGAGTGCGCCATTAATGTGCGATTTTCCTCACTCACCACCGCGCCACCGCCAGTTGCAATCACCGCCTGGGGTTGTTGGGCGAGGTCCTGAAGCACCGCACTTTCGCGGCGCCGAAAGCCAACCTCTCCTTCAACATCAAAGATCCAAGGAATGTCGGCACCGGAGCGAGCCACAATTTCTGCGTCTGAGTCGATAAAGGGGCAGCGTAATAATCCAGCCAGATGCCGACCCACAGTGGACTTTCCCGAGCCCATAGGGCCTACCATATACAGCCGAAAGTCTTGGGCGCTATCGGACACCGTCAGTTCACCAAGGCTTCTGACAAAATTTTAGGCGTAATAAAAATGAGCATTTCCGTTTTTTGTTGTGTGTTGGCAGTGCTCTTGAACAAGTTGCCGAGGTAAGGAATATCGCCAAGCAGCGGGACTTTTGCAACCTTAACCAGCTCCTCATTTTTAAAGACACCTCCCAACACTACGGTTTCGCCGTTGCCGACAAGCACCTGTGTCGTCAGCTCAGTGGTGTCGATAGTTGGAATAAATCCACCATTCCCACTCGGCACCAACGCACCCACTGAATCCTGATTAATGATCAAATCGAGCAAAATGCGATCATCTGGCGTGATATTAGGTGTCACATCCAGTTTCAAAACCGCCTCCTTAAACGCCGTTGTCGTGGCACCCGACGCCGCTCCTTCTTGATAAGGAATTTCAGTTCCCGACTTTATACTGGCCTTCTGTTTATCACCAGTGATCACCTTTGGTTGCGAGATCACCTCACCCTCGCCAGAGGCTTCTAGCGCCGAAAGCTCCGCGGTGAGAAATAAATCAGTGGAAGTAAACCCGACTGCAAACCCAGATGTTGCCTCAGCGACACCCAGGTCGACCAATGGTGCGGTTGGCATAGCGATGGGTTTAGCGCCGCTGATTAGCTGATTGTTGAGGCTCGTCACACTGGCTGTGTCGCCTGCCACCGATGTGAACTGATCGGATCCAGCGTTGAGGTAACCCCCTCCCCAGCGAATGCCAAGTTGCTCATTAATGTTGGAAGACGCAATCACAATGCGCGCCTCGATCATCACCTGACGGATAGGAATATCGACCTGCTCAATCAGCTCTCTGATCTCTGCCAGCTTGGCGCTGGTATCCGTAACAACAATCGAGTTCGTGCGATCATCTACGACCACTGAGCCCCGTTCAGAAATTAAAGCGCCCCCCTCTTCTGAACCCGCCTGAAATAGCCCGACGACATTACTCGCCTTTGCATACCGGATACGAATAAATTCTGACTGCAGGGGCGCGAGTTCTGCCAATTGTTTATTGGCTTGAATTTCCTGGCGTTCCCGCTCAGCCAACTCTTGTGTGGGCGCCACCATTAACACATTACCAATCTGGCGACTGTCTAGACCCCGGGTTTTGAGCACCAGATCAAGCGCTTGATCCCAAGGGACATCCTCTAGGCGCAAGGTAATACTCCCCTCCACAGAATCTGAGGCCACCAGATTTAGGCCAGTGAAATCTGCGATCAGCTGCAATACCGAACGGACCTCAATGCTCTGAAAATTCAGCGAAATACGATCCCCCGCGTAATCAAACTGATTGAGATGATCTCGCTGCTCCTCCTCTTTTAGCGCCGTGACAGCAAGGGTATAGGTATTGCCAGTTTGGTACGCCAAATAATCGAATAAGCCATTTGCACGCAGCGTCAATCGCGTGCCTTGCTCCGTCGTGCTGACCTCGATGCCCTGCACTGGCGTTGCGAAGTCAGTCACGTCAAAACGCCGAATCAAGGATTTCCGGACACCCGTATGACGAAACTGCAGTGTGATATTGCCGCCTTCACTGAACACGCTCGCCTTGACGCCCGGATCACTCAGCGTCAGTAGCAGCAAACCCTCCCCCTCGGGCGATCGCTGAAACGCGAGATCTGTTATTTCCGACATCACGCGCTCGACCCGATCAGCATCGGTTCGCAAGATATTGCTGGTGATCTGCGAATCAACCCCAGCCATCCCGATATCCGCCCCCAGTTGCAACGTCAGCTGATCACCCGAGACCACAGTTTGAAATGGCAACAACTCGACGAGATTGATGATCACACGGGTACGGCCCTCAGATTCGAGCACTAACACACTGGTGGCGTTAGCCTGCGACAGCTTGAACCGCTTTTCTCCGAGCATGCTGCGAGTACCCGGCAAATCCAACACCACTCTGGCAGGGTCCTCGATCGCATAACTGTCGACCTCCGCTAAAAAGGGCTGATCAAAAGTTAGTGTCACCGCGAGCTGAGAACCAGGTTGTGGCGTGAAGGCAATATTTTCCAGTATCGCTGAGTGGGCTGACGCTGCATTCATACACAGCCACAGACAGCCAATCACGTAAACCCATCCACTCGGCACCGGCAAAGATCGCCATCCTTTGGCTACTCTTTCCATTGCGTTATCTCCTTCGCTCACGTCCCTGTGAGCTCAATTGTTCTGGGTCGCTCCACCCAGCCATTCTCGGTTCCGTCCGAGACGATTTCGGTCACTGCAACAAAGGTCTCACCCATTTCAATAACCCGACCATGATCACGGCCCAAAAAACTGCCGATCTGAATCCGGTGGATGCTGCCCTCTGGGTCCTTGATCAAACTCCAGTCCTGTTTGTCTCGTTGCAAGGTGCCCACCATGGTCAACGCGTCTAACGAAAAGCGCTCTAAATAGTCTTTCGTCCGGCTCTCATCAGGACGCACCATCGTGCGCGCCGATAAAGCCGCAAGTTGTCGGGCATTCATTGGCCGATCAAATGGACTGCGTAATGTTGTCGCCGCATAGGCAAACGCCTCGTAAGCTTCAAAAGTGGGAATAGGTTCAACGACACCGCCAGGTAGCGCGCGCTTCTCATCCATAAAGGCGTCTAAGTCGGTGAGACTGCGGTCTGCACAAGCCGACAACGCCGCCGCCATAACCACTGCCTTGATCGCGAAACGTAAGGGCGCAAGGCGATTATCCCGCATCGTCGTCTTCTCTATAACGATAGGTTTTTGCGAGGATTTTCATCTCGAGTATCGGTGCGGTTCCCGCATCTCCGAGAATCTGAAAGTCGTGCAGCGTGACAATACGAGGCAAGCTAGCCATGCCGGAAATAAACGCGCCAAGGTCGTGATAGGAACCGGTAGCCTCAATGGCAATAGGCAACTCGATGTAAAAATTTTGCGTTTGCTCATCTAAGAGATCAATACGCTTAATACGAAGGCCGTTCAGCTCACCTTTACTCGTAATGTCCTCGAGAAGGCCTGGCACCTCGGTCTGGGAAGGCAATTGCGACACTAATACGCCAAATCGCGTCTCCATTTCCACCAACTGCGCCTTATAGCGATCTAAATTAGCAGCTTCAAACGCTTTTGCTTCAAATGACTGCCTCAATTCCTGTTCTGATCGCTCGACATTGGCTAACTGCTGGTGGCGGTTTTCGATATGCAAATAAAACCCTGTGGCCATCGTCACGCTATATAACAGTGTCATTGCCAATGCTTTCGCCCAGGAGGGCCAGTTGCCAAAATCATCAAGATCAAGGGCCGCTAGATCCAAGTCAGCCAGATCAAACTCTTTCAGCGTGCGGAATAGGGTTGAGGCGTTCATAGCGGGTGCTCAACGGCTTCTTCTGGCAGCTCAATTCCCACTGACAGGATAAAATGGGTCGCCTGCGTGCCGTATTCGGGGGTCGCCTGTACCGCGTCTAAACTCGGTGCTTGCAACCAATCTGACGCTTCTAAACGGCGCATGAGACTAGACACCCGGTTATTGGATTCTGCAATGCCCTCAATCGAGACGAGCTGGGCGTCGGTCTCCAGTGCGGTATAAAAAACACCCTCGGGCACCGTTCTGACCAGCTGATCTAGCAGCCTGACAATGACTGGCCGGTTACCCTGTAACGCCTGTATCACTCTCATACGGTCTATCAATCGATTGCGCTTGAGCTGCAGATCTCTAATCTCGGCGACCTCCTGATCAAGCAGTTTGATTTGGGCGGTCAATTTCTGGTTACGCATCTCCTGATAGGCGATCTGATTGCTAACTACCGCATCCCAAAGCAAAACTGACAGTACGGCGATGAGCGCGGTCCCACACAGGCCGGCCAAAAACTGCTGGCGACGGGCTTGGCGACGCGTCTCACGCCAGGGCAATAAATTGATATTAGCCATCGTCGAGTCTCCGCATTGCTAAACCGCACGCCACCATCATCGCTGGCGCGTCTTTGGCGAGCGCCTTTGCGTTGACACGTGAAGCCAAAGACATGCCGGCAAAAGGATTGGCAATGATGGTGGGGGTGGATAGGCGCTTTGAGATTCGCTCTGCAAGACCCTCCATTACCGCCACACCGCCACACCGCCACACCGCCACACAAGACAATGCAATCAAGCTCAGCATATTCGCTAGAGGAAAAGAAAAACTGGAGAGAACGGCTGATTTGCGATTCAACCGCTTCGAGGAAAGGCGCTAACACCGCCTCTTCATAGTCGTCGGGTTCACAACCATCAGGTAAACCGCCCCGCTTCTTCGCGCGACCCGCTTCTTCAAAAGAGAGTCCGTAGCGACTCATAATATCTTCCGTCAGCTGCATACCACCAAATAAGTGCTCTCGGGTATAAATCGATTCGTCGCCAGCAAAGACCGACAGTGTCGTCATAGTGGCGCCAATATCCACCATGCCAATGGTGTGATGCTGACCCGCCGGCAGCTGGCTGGTGAGCAGTGTCATCGCACGTTCCCGCGCAAACACCTCAATATCCATAATGACCGGCGTCAAACCTGCTATGGCTAAGGCACCCATACGAGATTCAATGGTCTCTTGACGACATGCCGCCAACAAAACGTGGACGTGATTTTCTTGGCTAGGTATCGGGCCTAGCGCCTCGAAATCCATTGCCACTTCGTCTAGGGGATAGGGGATATACTGGTCAGCCTCTAAGGTAAGCTGCGCCTCAATATCTTCCTCAGACAGTCCCGCTGGCATCGCTATCGTTTTGGTAATGACCGCGGAGCCTGAGACCGCAGCAACCGCGCGCCGAGCCTTGGTGCCAGAGCGACCCACTAACTCACGAATCACCTCTGCGACGAGCTGGACATGATTGACGTTTTTCTCAACAACGGCTTCAGGAGGGAGTGGCGCAACAGCGTAACTTTCTACGCAATAATGGATGCCCTTGCGGCTTAGCTCCAACAGCTTTACCGTCGTCGAGCTAATATCGATACCCAATAGTGGGGGCACCTTGCCAATGCCTAGTCTTGTCAACACGTTTCAATCCTTTGAGTGTGTCGATAGCCCAATCCAGAGCTAAAGTTCTACTGTAAAGCGTAACACGCGACTGTCTGGAATTTAAGTCCGAACAAAGTCGGTAATAGGTCACTTAATACCGCGTGCAATGTGAAAACCCTACAGAAGCCCTGATAGGTTTCCCTTATAGTTTCACTAATTGCCCAGCGGCTCCAGTGATGGAAAGCTGAACGGCTTACCTCGTCATTAATGGCTCGGAGATCCCAGCGTGGTAAAAGCCCGAAGACTCATACAATACGCTGCGTTGATCGCCAGCGTAGGAGTTTGGTGGTTAGCAGGACTCTACCTCTATCTGAGCCCTAATCTACCTGAAGCCGATACGCTGCGTAACATCACCCTGCAAACACCTATGCGGGTCCTCAGCAGAGAGGGCGCATTAATTGGTCAGTTTGGTGAGCAAAAAAGAAAGCCTCTCCAGTTTGACCAAATCCCACAGAGTTTTATCGATGCACTACTTGCCGCAGAGGATGACGGATTTTTTAGCCATTCAGGTATCGAGCCACTGAGCTTAGGCAGGGCCATATCGGAACTCGTGCTCACTGGGAAAAAGGGCAGTGGTGGCTCTACGCTCACCATGCAGGTCGCGCGCAACTACTTTCTCTCTCTTGAGCGAACGTTTTTGCGCAAATTCAACGAAATCTTGCTGGCATTAGAAATCGAACAGACGCTGTCTAAAGCTGAAATTTTTGAGCTCTACGTCAATCGCGTGTTCCTAGGCCACCGAGCCTACGGATTCGAGGCGGCCGCGGAAACCTACTATGGCAAACCCCTTGCCGATCTCAGCCTGGCGCAACATGCCATGCTGGCCGGCATACCCAAAGCCCCCTCCCGCAATAACCCCCTGAGCAATCCGGAGAAGGGCAAAATTCGGCGCGATTGGATTTTGGGCCGTATGGCGAGCCTCGGCAAGATCACAGAAGCCGAAAAGATCGCGGCACGCAATACGCCCGTCAGCGCAGGTTTTTTTGGTCAAGTGGTCGAGGTTGATGCCGATTATGTGGCCGAGATGGTCCGTCAGGAAATGGTTGAGCGTTTTGGCAATGCGGCTTACAACGATGGGTATGTGGTCTTCACCACGATCGACGCAAACATGCAACAAGCGGCACACAACGCCCTGCTAAAAGGGTTGCGCACCTACGACTGGCGCCATGGCTGGCGAGGACCAGAGCGCCGTTTAGCCCCGCGCGAAGGCGAGACAGCGGAAGAAACGTTGAGCCGCTGGCAAGAGGCGCTGCGGGCGATGCCCACGATCGCTGAACTGCCGCCTGCCATCGTGACCGAGGTCAGCGAGAGCGGTGTGACCGCTCTGATCAAGTCTGGCGACGCTATTTTAGTTCCATGGCGGGATAATCTCGCCACAGTGCGCCGTTACAGCTCAGTCAACCAAACCCGTGAGCCTGAAAAAACCGCTGCCGATTTATTAGCGCCGGGGGATTTAATACGAGTTCGTCTAGCCGAGGGGCAATGGCGCCTAACGCAAGTACCGAAAGCACAATCCGCATTGGTATCGTTGGATCCCAAGCAGGGTGCCATTCGCGCGCTGGTCGGCGGCATGGGTTTCGAATTGTCTAAATTTAATCGCGCGACACAAGCGCGGCGACAGCCGGGCTCTAACTTTAAACCGTTTCTTTATGCCAGCGCCCTGACTCAAGGCATCACGCCGTCAACGGTGATCAACGATGCGCCGGTAGTGCTGGACAATCTCGCAGCGGCAGAGATCTGGCGTCCTGAAAATGACAGCGGTAAATTCTACGGTCCCACCCGGCTGCGGGAAGCGCTGGCATTTTCACGTAACCTAGTCTCCATCAGGGTATTACAGCGCGTGGGGGTGAGGACCTTCATCAACTTTGTGGAGGGGCTTGGCTTCAATACCGAAGGCATGCAGGCAAACCTTACACTCGCTTTGGGAACCCATGCCTTCACGCCTCTTGATATCGCGACGGGTTATACCATCCTGGCGAATGAGGGCTTCAAAGTAGAACCTTGGCTTATCGACCGTATCGAGAATGCGAGAGGCGACATCGTTTACGCTGCAGATCCCCTCGTGGCCTGTCCCGAGTGCACGAACACTCAGCTCGCAAAGGACGAAATGACCCGCATGGAGGATATTTTAGGTACCGCTGTACCAGAGGTGCGCGCAGCGACTCGTGTCATGGATCCGAGAGTGGCGTATATCATTTCCTCCTTTTTACGAGAAGCCATACAGCGCGGCACAGGTCGCCGGGCAAAGGTTCTAGAGCGAACGGATATTGGCGGTAAAACCGGCACCACTAACGGCCCGAGAGATGCCTGGTTCTCTGGATTCAACGGCGACTTGGTGACCACTACCTGGCTGGGGTTCGACGACTACAGCCCACTGGGCCGCCGAGAATTCGGTGGCACAGCTGCCCTGCCTATTTGGATTGACTTCATGCGTGAGGCCTTGCCGGCACCACAACCCGACGCCCCCATGCCACCCGGTATTGTGCGACTCAGCGTCGATCGGGACTCCGGGTTGCGCGTGCAAGGCAATCCCAGCAATAGCGTCATGGAGTATTTTTTAGAAGAATCGCTACCAGACTGGGGGGAGGATGCGGGAGAGCCGATTGACACCGAGACCCTCGAGGGGATTTTTTAAGTCAAAAAAAAGCCGGCATAGCCGGCTTTTTAAACAATGCTGCGATTACTTCGAGAGGCTACGCCCACCGAATCGCTTGTTAAACCGATCAACGCGACCCCCTGTATCGACAATCTTCTGCTTGCCGGTATAGAAAGGGTGACACTGGCTACAAACGTCCAGGGAGATGTCTGCGCTCAGGGTAGATCGGGTCTTTATCTCGTTACCACAGCTACATTTAGCCGTTATATCGCCGTACTGTGGATGAATATCAGCTTTCACGCCAACCTCCATTAATCTTGTTGGGTGCAAAAAAGAGGGCGGATAATACCAGAGCCCCCACCGATAGCAACATGGAATACGCCCACTCCCCCGCTTTAGTACACTGGGGGCCGCTAGGTAGCAGACTGAGTCCAGCTTGACCGACACCGCCCAAAACATGCCCCACGATCAGCCGGTCTGGCGCTGTGCTGTTCCGACGCCACTGAGGCGGCTATTTGACTATCTGCCACCGCAAGGGTGGTCGGGCGATATTGAGCCGGGTAGTAGAGTGCGCGTCCCTTTTGGGCATCGCACCCTGGTCGCCGTGGTGGTGAGTCAGTCAACAACATCTGACCTGCCCTCGGCGCGCCTGCGTCATTGCACTGCTGTCTTAGATACCACGCCACTTTACTCAGCGACACTGAAACAACTAGTGCAATGGGCTGCCGAATATTATCAACATCCGGTCGGTGAAGTGTGGCCGCTAGCGTTGTCACCGGGTGAGCGGCGTGGTCACGCCGAGCGCCCCCTGGGGAGTCCCGGTATTAAACTCACCCTGCGGGGCAGTGGTTTGGCACCCGACACGCCCCATGGCGCACCAAAACAAGCGAATTTGATTAACTTATTGCGAACACACCCGCTTACCCTAGACAAAGTCAAGACACTGGGTTTTCAGCGCTCGGTGATCAAAGCACTTATCGAGAAAGATCTTATCGAAGCGTGTGAAATCCTTCGACCCGAGCCATGGCGAACGAAAACCGCGCCGCTAACTGCCAATCCAGAGCAGCAGTCGGTGATCGATATCGTACGATCCTCTTTACATCACTTTCAGGTCCACTTGCTCTACGGCATTACCGGTAGCGGTAAAACAGAGGTCTACCTGCAAACGATTGCCACCTGCCTAAATCAAGGTCGGCAGGCCCTCGTATTGCTACCCGAGATTGCACTGACACCACAGACCCTGGCGCGGTTTGAAGCGCGGTTTGACGCCCCTGTGATTGCCTTACACTCGGGGATTGGCGACGCAGCGCGAGATCGCGCATGGGCGGCCGCACGTCATGGCCACGCCGCTGTCATTTTAGGGACGCGATCTACCGTATTTGTGCCCATACACCGCCTGGGCCTTATTGTGGTTGATGAGGAACATGATGCCGCTTTCATACAGCAAGATGGTCTCCGTTACTCCGCCAGAGATGTCGCGATTAAACGTGCTCAGCTCGAAGGATGTAGTGTCCTATTAGGCAGCGCCACGCCAAGTCTGGAGAGCTGGCATAACGCTGAAAAGCAGCGCTATCAGCGCCACGTGCTCTCACAACGTGCAGGTGACAGCCAACTGCCTGAGCAACGCCTCATCGATATCAGTGGATTGGAACTATCCGCAGGATTATCTACCGAACTGATCAGTCACATTGAGCAGACGCTGACCAACGGGCAGCAGGTGCTGGTCTTTCTCAATCGCCGTGGCTTCGCCAATGCGTTGCTCTGCCATGATTGTGGCTGGAGCAGTGATTGTCCCGATTGTGACGCGCGCATGACACTGCATAAAACGCCTCCGGGACTACATTGCCATCATTGTGATCGTCGTAGTTCTCTCCCAAACCATTGCCCTAGCTGCAATAGCAGGCGCTTAGTCGGCACGGGTATTGGCACACAACAAACAGAGGCGTTTCTGACTGAGCGCTTTGCGACTTACCCGGTTATCCGAGTAGACAGCGATACGGTGACCAGCAAGGCGGCGATACCAGCACTGATCGATCAACTCGCCAGCGCTGATCCTGTCCTCATGATTGGCACGCAAATGCTCAGTAAAGGCCATCACTTCCCCCACGTGACACTGGTGGCGGTAGTGGACGCAGACGCGCTGCTCTTCAGCCCCGACTTTCGTGGCGAAGAACGGCTACTGCAACTGCTAACGCAAGTCGCTGGCCGAGCGGGTCGGGACCGCAAACCCGGAGCGGTCATTATTCAGACTCGACACCCCGAGCACCCGTTAATACAGGGGCTTGACGCGCCTTACCATACCTTACTGCCCGACCTGCTGAGGCAGCGAGCGCAAACCCATTTGCCACCCTACGGCGCCCTCGCGGTCATCCGCTGTGACAGCCATAGCAAGCAAGAAGGTCTCGACTTTCTTCGCGCGTTAAAGGTGGGGGCACCGCCAATTGAGGCTCACTACATTGGCCCCTTACCCGCGGCGATGGCGCGGCGAAAAAATCGCTACCGAAGCCAACTCATTATCACCGCCAAAACGCGGCCCGCATTGGCGCATACTGTCGCCGCACTGGTCTCTCAGGCAGAATTAGCGTCGCGTTCGCGTCAGTTGAGTTGGTCAGTCGATATCGACCCCTATGAAACCTTGTGACTTCCTTGGCTGGAGCCGGCCCGATGGGTCGGCGATAATGCTCACTTAGCCGTGCGACCCGCGCAGCAAGGCATAACTTTGACAGGACGACCATGAAATCTGAACTGGCTACGCTGATTACTTCAGGGTTACAAAAACTCGTATCGGAGAACGTGCTGCCGGTCATGCCCGATGTCATGCCACAGATCGATCACCCAAAAGATGCCGCGCATGGCGACTTGTCATGCAACATCGCTATGGTTTTAGCCAAGCAAGCGAAAATCCCACCGAGAGATCTAGCGACACAACTGATTGCCGCACTGCCCGATAACACGCTGATTGAGCGCACCGATATTGCAGGGCCTGGATTTATCAACTTTTTTATTAGGGCCAGCCAGCATACCGCTGTCATTGGCACTATCTTGGAAGCTAGGGATCAATATGGTCGCTGTGATATTGGCCGTGGGCGGCGAGTGCAGGTGGAATTTGTCTCGGCAAACCCAACTGGACCGCTCCATGTTGGCCACGGTAGGGGCGCCGCCATTGGCGATTCTCTCGGACGACTGCTCACCGCCACGGGCTGGTCGGTTCAGCGCGAGTTTTACTACAACGATGCAGGACAGCAAATTAATAACTTGGCGCTGTCGGTTCAGGCCCGGGCCAAAGGCAAAGGACCCGACGATCCAGAATGGCCAGTAGACGGGTATCGCGGCGAGTATATCGAGGATGTTGCCGCTGCTTATCAAGCAGGTGATACCGTGCAAGCTGCCGATCGCACCATTACTGCAGATGGCGATCTGAATAACCTTGACGCTATTCAAGCATTTTCTGTCGCCTGCCTCCGTCGTGAACAAGATCAAGATCTGCGCTCATTCTCAGTTCTGTTCGATCGCTATTTTCTAGAGTCCTCGCTTTACGAGTCAGGTGCAGTCGCCACCACCGTGACGACATTGGAAGGCAATGGTCATACCTATGAGGACCAAGAGGCGTTATGGCTCAAAACGACAGATTTTGGCGACGACAAAGACCGCGTGATGCGCAAACGGGATGGCGGTTATACCTACTTCGTACCCGATGTCGCCTACCATCACGACAAGTGGCAGCGGGGCTTTGAGCGGGTAATCAATGAACAAGGTGCCGATCACCACAGCACCATCACTCGAGTCCGCGCCGGTCTACAGGGCCTCGACGTGGGTATTCCCAAGGGGTGGCCCGAGTATGTGCTACACCAAATGGTGACGGTGATGCGAGATGGCGATGAAGTGAAGCTATCGAAGCGCGCCGGCAGCTATGTGACGCTGCGGGACCTGATCGAGTGGGTGGGGTGCGATGCCACGCGGTTTTTCTTAGTCGCTCGAGCGCCGACCTCGCAGTTAACGTTTGATATCGATTTAGCGCTTGCGCGCAGTAACGAAAATCCGGTTTATTACATTCAGTACGCACACGCACGCTGCGCCAGCTTGCTCCTCAAGGCAAAAATATTATTAGGTGAACAGGGCGCCCTGGCCGGACTGCCTCATGTTGACACCCTGACTGAACCTGAGACCCTAGGCCTGATCATTAACTTAGCCCGATTCCCCGATGTAGTTGTCGCCGCCGCCGAACGACTTGAGCCGCATGATATAGCGAATTATCTTCGCCAGATCGCCGCCGACTTTCACAGCTTTTACAATGCCCACAAAATTCTCGACGCAGCACCTGACACGGCCCGTGCGAGACTCGCACTGGTTGCGGCAACCCAGCAGGTCATTGCTAGCGGCCTTGATCTACTGGGTGTTTCTGCGCCTGAGTCAATGTAGTTATGGCTAGGTCGCCGCAAACACAAAAGCCCAAATCCGCCGCAACGCGTCATAACGCCGGGCAGAATACTCACAACGCCCCGCCGACATTAACCAAGGCGCATCTCCACGGTGCTATTGCGGGCGCGCTAACCGGGGTGATGGCGACGCTCAGTATTAACCATTGGATAGCGCAACCAGACCCCGTCGCGGTAACAGGAGCAATACCCGCGCCCACGGTGGTGGTTGAGCCAGTGCCCCAATTTATTTTTGACACGGTTTTACCGAACGAGGAAGTCGATTTAACGCCGGACATTGAGCCAGCCGAGCTGACCGCTGGTGATACTCATATGGCGCAATACTTACTGCAAATCGGCTCATTCAGGCAGGAGGCCGATGCTGATCGACGGCGGGGGGAACTCGCACTGCTTGGACTAGAGGCCTCGGTCGAGCTCACTAACGGAGACAATGGTCGCTGGTATCGGGTCACTATGGGGCCCTTTGCAAGCCGCTCTGAAATAGCGCGTGCCCGCTCTATGGCAGCACAAGCTAATATGGATACGCTACTGCTGAAACGGGAATCGCCATGAGCGACACAACACCACAGCGCGTTACCCGACTGCATTACGCCCGCAGCCGGCGAAAACTCGAACTCACGTTTGAGGATAATATGGCGTTCGAACTCAGCGCAGAGTACTTGCGTGTCTTTTCTCCCTCCGCAGAAGTGCGAGGCCACGGCGCTGGACAAGAGGTCCTACAGACTGGCAAGTCATCGGTGGAAATTGTGGCGATTGCACCCGTCGGGCACTATGCGGCTCAAATCACGTTTGATGATGGACACGACTCCGGCCTGTATAGCTGGGCCTACCTGCGCGATCTGGCCGAAAAGCAAGATCACTATTGGCATCAATACTTGCAGCAGCTTGCTGCGGCCGGGAAATCTAGGGATGCTGAGTCACAAGTGCTACATTTTCAGCCCTGAACAGACACTCGCTGCTCAGGTACACTGGCCGGTCCATTAACGGAGTTGCCACAGGGCAACAGTGAGCACTGGGATATGACAGACGATACCACCAGCACTCCTCACGAAGAGGACAACACCACCGACTTTGGTTTTAGCCGCGTTAATCGGGGCGATAAGGCCGGCATGGTGCGGGGCGTCTTTGACTCTGTTGCCGGGCGTTACGACTTAATGAACGACCTCATGTCGGGTGGGATTCATCGCATTTGGAAACGATTCACGATTGAACTCAGTGCGGTACGGCCGGGGCAAACGGTTTTAGATATCGCTGGCGGCACCGGTGATCTAGCGGCCAAATTTTCGCGCTTAGTGGGGCCAGAGGGCCAGGTTATTCTGGCGGACATTAATGCGGCAATGCTAACGGTGGGGCGCGACCGACTTATCGATAAAGGGGCGACGGGTAATGTGCAAGTCGTTCAAGCCGACGCGCAGCACTTGCCCTTTGACGACAATAGTATTGACTGCATTACGATGGTTTTTGGTCTGCGTAATGTTACGGATAAAGCCATGGCGCTACGCTCCATGTTGCGGGTCTTGCGACCCGGCGGCAGATTATTGGTATTGGAATTTTCCAAGCCCACCTCGGCCCTGCTAGGCAAGATATACGATCAGTATTCGTTTCAAATATTGCCCGCGATGGGTCGACTGATTGCGCAGGATGCAGAAAGCTACCGCTATTTGGCAGAGTCAATCCGCCAACACCCTGACCAAGAAACGCTGCTGGAAATGATAGAGACGGCGGGGTTCGCCAATTGCCGCTACCACAATATGACAGGGGGTGTCGTAGCACTCCATCAAGGCTTTAAAGCGTGACCCAGCACGACCCTGCGTTATTGAGTGCTGCGCTTGCGGGTGTCGAACGTGCATTGAACGAAGCGATCGCGTTGTCGCCTACCTCGCACGATGAGCTCGCTGGACTCGCTGGCACCGTACTGGGTGTCGAAGTGACAACACTCGATTTGACAGTCTATCTCGACATCATCTCTGGCACCGAAGCGCGGCTCATGGCGCACTGCGAGCTACCTACCGCTGCGTTTGTGCGCGGCACAGTAGAGGACTTTGCATCTTTGGCTGCTTCTCAGGATCCCGCAGCGGTCCTGATCAATAGTGGCATTGAGCTAGAAGGCAATAGCGCCAGCCTCATTGCGCTTCAGCAAGTTATTTCGCGTATGGATATCGACTGGGAGGCACCGTTAGTAGCAACACTCGGTGACGTCATGGGTCACCAGATTGCAGAAACACTGCGCAGCATTTTTCGCTGGGGAGAAAGCGCCCGCGCCAGCTTGCGGCGGCAGGTCTCAGAGTTTGTCTTAGAAGAAGCGCGTTTAACCCCGCCAAAAGCAGAGCTCGAATATTTTTTTGATGCCGTGCAGTCTCTATCGATGCAAGTCGATCGCGTACACAATAAACTCGAAAAATTGCGCGCCAAAGTCGAACAAACGCGAGGGCAGTCATGAGCCGTTTGATTGCGTTCTACCGCACGGCGGCGCACTACCGACTGGATCAGCTCTTACCCCCAACGCAAAGACCCACGTTGCTGGTGTTACTGCTGCGCGCGTTCCCCGTCACATCTGTGGCAAAGAGCACCCCCAGAGGTGAACGGCTGCGCCGGGCGCTAGAAGATTTGGGTCCCGTTTTTGTTAAGTTCGGGCAACTGCTATCAACACGTCGAGATTTATTACCACTCGATATCGCCGATGAACTGGCGTTACTGCAAGATCAGGTTGCTCCCTTTCCTGCCAACGAAGCCATTCAGCGCATCGAGCAGGCACTGGGAAGCCCCCTGAATGACTGCTTTGCCGAATTTGATGCTAATCCGCTGGCCGCTGCATCAGTGGCACAAGTTCATGGTGCTCGACTTGCAGACGGCTCTGATGTTGTTGTGAAGGTCTTGCGGCCCGGCATCGAACGGACCATTGCTCAGGACCTTAAAATTCTTCGTCACGTCGCGACACTACTGGCTCGCTGGACCCGCAGTGGACGACGGCTTAGACCCGTCGAAGTGGTTGAAGAATATGAGCGGATTATCCATGGCGAGCTTGATCTGCAGCGTGAAGCCGCTAATGCGTCGCAGTTAAAACGTCATTTCCAAGCCGGTGATCTGGTCTATGTGCCTGCAGTTCACTGGCCATTAACCACTCAGCACGTCATGGTCACTGAGAGAATCTATGGCGTCCCAATCAGTGATATGGACACGTTACGTGCGAAGCAGGTTGATGTGAAATTACTGGCGGAACGTGGAGTAGAGATTTTTTTCACTCAAGTATTTCGCGATAGTTTTTTCCACGCTGACATGCATCCCGGCAATATCTTTGTTGACTGCACGGCCCCAGAAGATCCTCGTTACATTGCGGTGGACTGTGCGATTGTCGGTCAACTCGACGACCAAGATCTGTATTATCTAGCACGCAATTTGCTCGCTATTTTTCAACAAGATTATCGGCTCTGCGCCAAACTGCATATCGAGTGTGGCTGGATATCCGCCGATACGCCGATCGCGGAATTTGAATCAGCCATGCGCACGCTGTGTGAGCCGGTATTCGAACGACCACTGTCAGAGATTTCATTCGGTCACATGGTGGTCAACTTATTCCGCACCGCGGGACAGTTCGATATGCAGGTGCAACCACAGCTTGTGCTGCTGCAGAAGACCCTGCTCAATATCGAGGGGCTCGGCAGGCAGCTTTATCCGGCATTGAATCTGTGGGACACCGCCAAGCCATTCCTCGAGCAATGGCTCGCGGAGCGATATTCACTGCAGACCGTGAGCAAACGACTGCAAGAAGATGCACCGGCGCTGCTGGAGTCGCTGCCACTATTACCCGACCTGGTGCTAACGCAGCTACGGCAGCCTCGAAAGCAACAGGCACCTGTGGTGTCCGCGCCAAAGTGGGTATTGCCCTTAACCGGTCTGGGCGCATTAGCGCTTGGTTTTGGCATCGCTCAGTCGATCGCGGGGCTGGGCTGGCTGATTCTGGGTAGCGTCTGCCTACTTTGCGCGATCTTTTTGCGGCACCGGTAACCCGCCCACACCTCTGGCATACTACTCACATGACAGCACTTGACGCCCAGACCCCTACAACTATTGCCCCTCGCTGGAATGAGCAGGGTCTTATCCCCGTCGTCACTCAAGATCATGAAACAGGCGAAGTGCTCATGGTTGCCTGGATGAATGCAGAGGCACTGTCGTTGACACTGTCTCAACGACAGGTGATTTACTGGTCACGATCCCGACAAGCCCTGTGGCGCAAAGGAGAGACCTCTGGCAACACTCAGGCACTCATCGACATCAGACTAGACTGTGATGGCGATACACTTTTGCTGCAGGTGCAGCAAAATGGCGCGGGAGCTTGCCATACGGGACGCCGAACCTGTTTCTTTTACTCATGGGTCGATAATACGTGGCAGTTAACTGAGGACCACTGAATGACTGACGTACTCACAGCCCTAGACGAAATTCTGTTAGCGCGAAAAACCGCTGCGGCGGACAGTTCCTATGTCGCCTCTTTGCATGCGCAAGGCTTAAATAAGATTTTAGAAAAAGTAGGTGAGGAAGCGATTGAGGTGGTCCTTGCCGCAAAAGACACGGCGCAAGGGGGCGAGCGAGCAGCGCTCATCGATGAAGTAGCGGACCTGTGGTTTCATACGCTCGTCATGCTCTCGCACCTCGATGCTAATCATACGGCCGTACTGGAGGTACTCGATAAACGAATGGGCCTATCAGGACTAACGGAAAAGGCCTCTCGTAACAGCCATACATGACGCCTCAGAAGAGGCATAAGGACAGGGAGAAACACTATGGGTCTTGGCGGAATCAGTATTTGGCAACTGCTTGTCATCCTTGCAATCGTTGTAATGCTCTTCGGGACATCGAGATTACGCAACATTGGGGGTGATTTGGGCAGCGCGATCAAAGGCTTTCGGGACAGCATGAAGCAAGATAAACCTGAGTCAGAACCGGTCAGCGCGTCGGTTGAGCGCGAAGGCAGCCATCCGGAGTCTGCAGGCTCGACTGCAGCACGCGAGGAAAGCGATCACGATAAGCCGCCCGCGTAACCGGAGCACCCGATCGTGTTCGATATTGGCTTTGCTGAGCTCTTGTTGATTGGCGTAGTGGGCCTCTTGGTCATCGGCCCAGAACAACTGCCAGGCGCGGTAAGGACGACACTTGCCTGGGTTAATCGTTTTCGGCGCAGCTTTGATCAGATTAGAACAGAGGTACGACGTGAACTGCACAATGATGAGATTCTGCAAAATCTGAAAACAGAGTCACAAGCGTTAGAACAACAAATCAATGCCGGATCGAGCGCCGTTGAGCAGGAGGTACAGTCTCTGACGCAACTCGCGACGGATACGACCGATCATCATGACCCGGTGCCGACTCGCACTGGCGAGCCGGATCAATCAGTCGACGACAGCAAAAATAACGCCAGCACAGCATGAGCGACACTGCTGAACAAGATCCGCCCATGTCACTGATTGCACATCTGACCGAATTGCGTGACCGTTTATTGCGGGCAGTCCTGGCCATAGTCGTTGGATTTATCGTGCTCTTTCCTTTTGCCAACGAAATTTATGGTTTTGTATCGGCACCACTGAGAGAACTGATGCCCGCGGGTTCAACCATGATCGCCACCGGGGTGGCATCTCCCTTTCTCACTCCCTTTAAGCTCAGCCTAGTGCTGGCGATTTTTCTCGCTATCCCAGTCATTCTTTTTCAAATATGGGGCTTTATCGCGCCCGGGTTGTATCAAAAAGAAAAACGTATCGCGGTTCCACTGTTAGCATCCAGCGTACTGCTGTTCTATGCGGGAGCAGCCTTTGCCTATTTTGTGGTGTTCCCACTCATCTTTGCCTTTTTCACTAGTGTCGGTCCCGACAGTGTCCAGGTGATGACCGACATCAACAGCTACTTAGATTTCGTATTAAAGCTGTTTCTGGCCTTTGGCATAGCCTTCGAGATGCCAATTGTGGCTGTGATCTTAATCTGGACGGGCACTACCACTGCAGATTCGCTAGCCGCCAAGCGGCCTTACTTGATTTTGGGGTGTTTTGTATTCGGTATGTTACTCACCCCACCTGACGTCATTTCACAATCACTGCTGGCCATTCCAATGTGGTTACTGTTTGAATTAGGCGTATTCTTCGGCCGGCTACTGGAGACAAAGCCCCACATCACTCAGAGCGATCAGTGATCCTCCTGGAGGAAAGATGAGACTGTTTATTTTTGCCTGCCTGTTGACGATGACCAGCGCAGTGATCGCAGCCCCCGTGAGCGCCGAAGAAACAAGCAAAGGCGTCATGGCGGCCAACGCCAAAATAAAGCACGACAGCGGACTCACTGCCGCGGAGCTGATTGAACGCACTAAGGAATTAAATCAAGCTTTCGAAACGAACTTGCTGGCTGGTTTTGAACCGGGCAAGGCGCAAACGCCCCAACAAGCGCTGTTCGCCCTGCATAACGCCTTTCGCCAAGGCAACCCGTCTCTGGCAGCGCTGTACCTCGACCTGCGCTACGTACCGGCAGAGATCGCAGACATTGACCCCATCTCATTAGCGCGCGGATTGCTCTTTATTTTTGCGCAACAAAACGTGCTCGATCTGAGTTTGGTTAGTAGCGATGCCGAAGGCAATCAAGAAGATGGGCTACCAGACGATCTCGAGCAAGCCGGCACCGTCACGCTGAGCGAAGAGGTCATTCCTATTTATCTGCAGCGTCTGGAAGAGGCGAACGGCACGTACGCTTGGAAAATTGCCAATGCCACCGTCATTCGGATTCCCGATATGTGGGATGAACTCGGCTATAGCGATCTGGCCGTTTGGCTTTCGCGGACATTACCTGAATTTTATATCTTGAGTATGGGTAATTGGCAGTTTACGACACTGCTGTTTACGTTAATCGCCGGTTGGTTTGCAACGGGCTGGGTCAGCCAGATCGTCAGGCGACTGATGCGCCGTATCGCTAACCCATGGGGGCATGCGCTGCGGCGCTTTCTACACACCCCTCTGAGGCTGATTTTGTATGTGCTGCTGATTCGCATCGTCATCGCTCAGCTCGGTCTATCGGTAATGGCTCGCGCGTACCTGCAATCCTCGCCACTCGAATATATTGTCGCGGTCATTTTCGCCTTCGGCTTACTGAACCTCTACCGCGATTACAAAATTCGGCAGCTCGAATTATTGGGCGAGATCGAATATGTCGCGCTCATCAAGCCCGTTATTGTCATTGTTCGCATCATTGTTGCCACGACTGCCGCACTGATGTGGGCTGATCAGGCAGGCTTTAATGTATCAACCTTGATTACCGGGCTAGGCGTCGGCTCTATCGCTATCGCACTCGCGGCACAAAAAACATTAGAAAACGTGATCGGCGCCATCACGCTGTATACCGCAAGGCCTATTCGGCCTGGCGACTGGTGCCGCTTTGGCGAGACAAAAGGAATGGTTGAGGAGATTGGTCTGCGCTCGGTAACTTTGCGAACAAAGGACCGTACCTTGGTGACCGTACCTAACTCTATGTTTTCGTCTGCCGACATTGAGAATTTCTCGGTACGAGACCGCATCCGATTTTTTAAACTACTCGAGCTACAGATGCCGACACCCGACCAACTTCGCGCCATTTTGGGCGAGTTCCGGGCATTATTTGCCGCGCACCCCATGGTGAAGCAAGATTCCATCAGCATCAGATTATCCGACATTGCCGCCGCTACCGCCGTCATGCGGCTGGATGCAGAAATCATGACTAAAGAGTACCAAGAATATCTCGCTGTCGCAGAAGACCTCAATCTCCGCATTATCGAAATTGTGCATCACAATGGCGCCATCTTTTCCGGGCCTGGACAAGTGTTACAGCTTCGCGATTTCCAAGAGGCCTCAGTGGATAAGCTGGCAGAGGTCGACGCGAAACTGGAGTCCTGGCGTCAAGGTGAAGGCTTACCTTTTCCAGATTTATCGGAGAGCGAAAAACAGCGACTGAAAAACACGCTCTCCTACCCTGAAAAGGGCTAACTATGCGGTCCAATCGACGAGGCTAACTCGGCAAAATCAGTCAAAGCAACTCATCGCGATTCGCCTTGTCAGATCGACCGCTGCCACGCAAACAGACGTCATTTCTGGCTGACATTCCCATACAGGTGACCATCATCACACCACGCATACGCCAGTGGCAGCGTGCAGAGGTGATCAGTGAGAAACCGATTGAGACCGATTTGTCGGTCACTTTTAGTCATACCGATAATACTGCAATCTCGGTTCGCGATACCTAGGACGGCCACATCAAAGGCAATACCAACCGGTATCGACACTGAACGATCTTTTTAGTGCGGGTCCGCGTAGACTACCTGCGGATAGAAAAGAAACTCCACTCAAGCCAACCCGAAGCGATTAATGTGACTGACCATACAGTGCCGACCGCACCCACCAAGCAAGAAACCGACCGTGACGACACATCTACCCGCGCGAAGTCTCTGGCACCGCTACGGCAATTACTGGCCTTTTTGTGGCCCCATAAGGGTCGGCTGATAGCCGCCGGCACAGCGCTCATTTTCACTGCCAGCGCCCAACTAACATTGGGATACGGTGTCAGAATACTGATCGATGAGGGTTTCTCGGGCGCTGACGCAAGCGGGTTATATAAAGCCGTCTCCTTTATTCTGATTATTGGAGTCGCAATGGCAATTGGCTCCATGACACGATTTTATCTGGTGTCTTGGCTGGGTGAACGTGTGAGCGCCGATCTACGAAGTGCCGTCTTCAATAATCTCGTTCATCTGCAGCCAAGTTACTTCGAAACAAATCACTCGGGCGAAATCATGTCGCGGCTGACGACAGATACGACGCTCTTGCAAACGTTGATTGGCTCGTCTGTGAGTCTTGCGGCGCGCAATGCGCTGACGTTAACCGGCGCTCTGATCTTAATGGTAATTACCAACCTGCAACTCAGCTTGGTGATTTTAGTCGCGGTGCCCGTCACACTGATTCCAATCCTGATCTTCGGCAGACGAGTGCGCAAACTCTCCAATAAAAGTCAGCAGTCGATTGCCGAAGTAGGTAGTCACGCCGGCGAAATTTTTCAAAGCATTAAAGTGGTTCAAAGCTTCAATCGCGAAATCGCAGAGAAGACGGGTTTCGCGCATGATGTAGAGCGCGCCTTTGTCATTGCGCGATCACGTGTATGGCAGCGAGCCTTGCTGACCGGGTTTGCCATCTTTTTGTTGATGGGGGGCATGATCAGCATGATGTGGTCCGGCGGCATCGATGTCATCGAGGGTCGGATGACCGGCGGTGAACTCGGTGCTTTCGTATTTTATGCCGTCATGGTGGGTACCGCTTTCGCCACGCTGGCTGAAGTCTGGGGTGATCTGCAACGTGCCGCGGGTGCCGCAGAGCGCCTGATGGAGCTGTTGCAAGAGAGCAGTACGATTCCTGATGTAGGCAGCAACCCGGTTGCAAGTGGACAACGCTTGCACTTTGACGCTGTGCAGTTTTTCTATCCAAGCCGACCGGACGTGCCGGCCCTCAATGGGTTCAATTTAACGATACATCCCGGTGAGTCGGTCGCATTAGTGGGACCCTCGGGTGCCGGTAAGTCGACAGTCTTTGAACTCGTCCTCCGTTTTTATGATCCCGCTAGAGGCGCTATCGAGTTTGGCGGTACAGATTTGCGAGCACTCTCGCTGGCTGCTTGGCGTCAAAAAATCGCCCTAGTACCTCAGCAGCCTGCACTCTTCTCCGGCGATATTTTTTATAACATCGCCTATGGTGTCGACAGCCCAACACAGGCGTCTGTCGAAACCGCTGCAAAAATGGCGCACGCCCACGACTTTATCGCGGCACTGCCCGACGGTTACCGAAGCGATCTCGGCGCACAAGGCGTCAGGCTCTCAGGCGGCCAGCGGCAACGATTGGCGCTGGCGAGAGCTATTCTGGTCAATCCCGAGTTGCTGTTACTCGACGAAGCCACCAGTGCGCTCGATACGGAGAGCGAGTGGCATGTGCAGCAGGCACTCACAGAGATCATGCAGGAACGGACCACTATCATCATTGCTCACCGACTCTCGACTGTAATGAACGCCGATAAAATCGTGGTTATGAACGAAGGGCAAGTCGTCGACAGTGGTCGTCACGAAGACCTCTTAACGCGCTGTGATTTATATCAGCGGTTGGCGAATCGACAATTTCAGTCAGGAACAGAAGCCGGCGTAACGACCAGTACATCCTGAATACACCGCCCGCATCAGCCAAAAGCGCCGATTGCCCAATGACAGTAGCGCCACCCCTAACGGCCCTTTAGATGGCGCTGTTGAACGGCCGACCCAACTGAGTGCGTTACTCGCCCCCCTCTGCGGCACCCTCTTCTGTGACAGCCTCCTCTGCGCCACGCCGCTATTCGTGACGCTAGCCCGGCGCTATCACTGCTACTCAAGGAGAGCGGAACATTGCTGACCGGTGATGACCTGTCAGGCTCAACTAACCAAGCTGGCCACAGCGATTCGACCCCGATTTAGCACCATTGAAGGCAAAAAAAACCCCGCGTATAGCGGGGTCTTCGGCATTGAACTGCGATTAACTGAACTCTCGAATCAATGTCGCAATACTTTCCTTGGCATCGCCAAAGAGCATGCGCGTATTCTCTTTGTAAAACAGTGGGTTCTCAATGCCCGCAAATCCCGATGCCATGGATCGCTTCAACACAAATACCGTTCGTGCGTCGGCGACGTTGATCACTGGCATTCCATAAATAGGGGAGGACTCCACCTCGCGAGCGGCTGGATTCACCACGTCGTTAGCGCCAATAACAATGGCGACATCAACGGTTTCCATCCGAGGGTTAATCTCGTCCATCTCGAGCAATTGGTCATAAGGCACATCTGCCTCAGCGAGCAGCACGTTCATGTGTCCTGGCATGCGACCCGCAACGGGGTGGATACCAAAGTTGACCTCACAGCCATTCTTTTCCAACAGCTCGGTCAATTCTTTCACCACGTGTTGCGCTTGCGCTACCGCCATACCGTAGCCGGGGATAATCGCCACGTTGGTGGCTGCTTCGAGGACGTAATATGCATCGTCCGCGCTGATGGGCTTAATCTCTCCCTCGACAACGGTTTCCTCGCTCGAAACGCTGGCAAAACCAGAAAACAAGACATTGGACAGCGAGCGATTCATTGCCTTACACATGATCTGAGTCAAGATAATGCCCGAAGCGCCTACCAACGACCCCGCCACAATGAGGGCGTTATTGTTAATGGCGAAGCCTGCCGCACACGCCGCCAGTCCTGAGTAGGAATTCAGCAACGAGATCACGACCGGCATATCGGCACCGCCGATGGGGATCACCGCCATGATGCCAAACAGTAAGGCCAAGCCGATCACCATGTAGAGCCAATTGGGGTCAGTCGGGTTCAAGCAGAACAGGACCGCCCCGCTCAATATGCCCAATACGACCAGCGAATTAACAATTTGCTGGCCAGAAAAGGTAATCGCGCCACTGCCAATTTTCTCTGACAATTTGCCGTAGGCGATCAACGACCCGGTTAACGTGACACCACCGATTAAAATCGACAGGACAATCGTCACCAGCGTAATTGTGCTTGAATCAGGCGACAGCGCTGACCATCCCACCAACAGCGAGGCAGCACCACCGAGGCCGTTGAATAACGCCACCATCTCCGGCATCGAGGTCATGGCAACGGCCCGTGCGGCAACCGCACCAATGGCGCCGCCCACCAACATACCCGCCGCAATCCAAGTGAAGTCAACGATCCCTTGATCGAGCAAGGCGGCTACGATTGCCACTAGCATGCCGAGAGCAGAGAACATGTTGCCGCGCCGGGCGGTTGCTGGCGAACCGAGCATCTTCAAGCCAAAAATGAACAGGCCTGACGCAACGACATAGCCCAATTGAGTCATTAATTCAGTCGTCATGATCAGCCCTCCTTCTTCTTAAAGAAGCCGAGCATGCGGTCGGTCACCAAATATCCGCCTACTACGTTAATGCTGGCCAAGGTAACTGCACCAACGCCCAACCACATCGCAATCGTTTCACTGCCCGTCCCTGCCAAGGAAATAGCGCCCACTACCGTGATGCCCGAGACGGCATTAGCCCCCGACATCAATGGCGTGTGCAAAGTCGCTGGCACCTTATTAATCAACTCGAAACCGAGGAAAATCGACAACATCAAAATGAACAACAAATACTCTGCACCGGACATATCAGTTGCCCCCCTCAATAATATCTTTGATCGTGGGATGCACGACCGCACCACCGTGAGTGATAACGCAGCCGGGAAGAATGTCATTCTCAAGATCAAGAACGAACTGCTTGGTCTCGGTGTCCCAGGTGTCTTCGACTAAATTAAACATGTTGCTGGCATACATCTGTGTGGCATCGCGCGGTGCGAGATTGGCCAGATTGGCAGTCCCCACGATCGTGACACCATTTAGATCCACTACTTCGTCAGGTGCAGAACCTTCCACGTTGCCGCCGGTTTCCGCGGCCATATCAACAATCACAGAACCCGGCGCCATGCCCTCGACCATGTCCCGAGTGACCAATACCGGTGGCTTTCGCCCAAAAACCTGCGCAGTGGTAATTACCACATCGGAATCGGCAATAACGGCCTTTTGAGCCTGCTGCTGCATAGCGACCTGCTCAGGTGTGAGCTCTTTCGCATAGCCATCTTGAGTCTGGCCGGTGTCACCGAGATCAATTTCGAGAAACTTGGCGCCCAATGACTGGACCTGCTCAGCCACAACAGGACGCGTATCAAATGCCGTGACGCGAGCGCCGAGTCGTTTTGCAGTGGCGATGGCCTGCAAGCCCGCCACACCGGCGCCAATAATGAATACTTTGGCGGGCTTCAATGTGCCGGCTGGTGTCATCATCATCGGCATGATGCGCGGCATGTGATTGGCTGCCAACGTAACCGCCACATAGCCGGCTAAGTTTGCCTGCGAACTCAGGGCGTCCATTTTTTGACTGCGGGTGGAACGCGGAATCATTTCCATACTGACCGCGGTGACGCCTTGGGCGGCAAACGCTTTAATCAGCTCTTTCTCATTGAACGGGTCTAGGTAAGACACGTGTATGCAGCCCGACTTTAGCTGACTGATCTCTGCCAACTCCGGCTTGCGCAATCGCAGCAGCATATCTGCGCTGGCAAGCAGTGCAGCTCGATCGGAGCCAATACTGGCACCTGCGGCCTCAAAATCTGCGTCGCTGAACCCCGCGCCCACACCCGCACCAGACTCCACAACCACATCAGCGCCTAAGCGCACCAATTTTTTAACCGTTTCGGGGGTCGCTGAGACGCGGTTCTCACCCGGCTGGGTCTCACGGGGTATAACTAATTGCATAGTGAAGTTCGCCTGATTTTTTGGGGATCAAAACGGTCCCGGTTTTATTAGAAATCCAGTCGACTGATTATCAAGGTATTCACGACGCAAGCGCTGCAACCTTGGTCAGCACCGCTGAAGACAAGTGACTGAAACCAATCAGCCTGCGTTCAGCTTTAACAATGGGTTCAGCCAGCGGTGTCTCAATCGCGTAAAGCGCAACGGCGCATCCAATACCGCCAAACAAATACATTCCTCACCCTCGAGGGCGACTGGCGTGTGCTTATCCCAGCCTTCTCGAACGATAAAATCGCCAGGGTGGTACTCGCCGCTCTCATCGGCAAACCCGCCACTCAACACCAGTGTCATTTCGCTGCCACCATGTGTGTGTTCGGGAATCTTTCCGCCCTCCGAAATACGATACAGCGCGAATTCGTGCTCAAGATCGCCCGTCTTCAAGTAACTAATGCTCAATGATTGCGTCACCCGCTTCCAAGCCAGATCGGCATAATCGCCATTGATAAGGCGATTCAGGAGGCCGGGGAGCCGGGTATCGGACGCCTCGCTTCGGGCATATCGTAGCGGCTCAGGATCATCTAGGCGGGCCAGCACACGATCCAAAATTGAATCGCCAACGGGCTGAGGGTCTAACTGCTCAAAATGAGCCCCCCCAATATCCTCCAATCGCTCGACAATGTGCCGGCAACGTTGGCAGTAGCTCAAATGCGCTGCCACGCAGGCGGACTGCGCTACGGGGAGCACGCCGGCGGCGTACTCTGTCATAAATTCTGCAGGTGGATGATGTTTCAACATGCTCACATAACCTAAACTATTATCTTGTACTTGCACTTTACGAAAGCCCTGGGTAACTGGTTCACGCCTGAACGCTAATAAACCTGTGACATTTTAGCCCGCTAAAGCCTGCTTCACGCCTCCATCAGGGCTTGTAGCTTCTGTATTGCCAGCCGAACGCGTGACTTGACCGTGCCCAAGGGCAAATCGAGCTCCGCAGCCGCCTCAGAATGCGACTTTCCTTCCATATACACTTTAGCCAGAATCTGCGCCTGATCCGGGGGTAATTCACCCATCAGTTCACGCACTCGCTCTGAGCCACGGCGCGTATGCAAGACAATAAAGGATTCTTCTTCCTCACTCTCGAGTTCAAAATCGTCAGAGGCGAGCGGCGTGTCAAATTTTTGCAGACGGCGGAACATATCGGTGCGGCAGTTCCGCGCAATGGTGTATACCCATGTCGAAGCGGCGGCTTTCTCTGGATTGAATCCGCCTGCCTTCTGCCACACCTTCAGCATGACTTCTTGCACCAGTTCGTCAGCGTGTGTCGCAGACAAGCTAGAGCCCGACAACGCAAAAGCCTTTATGAGCGGGGCAAAATGCCTAAAAAATCGCGTAAACGCGGCCCGGTCCTGGCTCTCACCTACGGAGACGAGCGCCTGACTCCACTCATCAGTCCTTCGCCCGGTCGGCACGTTCCACTTGCCACCGCTATGTGCTGCGGGCGCAGCGCTTTGGTTTGTCTTGTCCACCATAAAGCAGTCAACTATTACTCTGATGGGATAGCATACACATAGGTGCACCGCCTTGACACCGTATTGGCGAGAAGATTTTGTCACCGAACTCATTGACGCTGGCGCTGATCCGGCTTTCTAGGTGCCCCGTAATTACTGTCACCTTCTTCTTATCCTGATGACCGGAGTTTTGTCAGCAGTGAATATTGCAGTCATTGGAGCGGGCATCTCCGGGCTGGGATGCGCTTATCAGCTGGCCAAGAACGGCCATCGCGTCCATATTTTTGAAGCCCGAGACCGGATTGGTGGACATACGGCTACCTATGACGTGCATCTGGGCGCTCGACGTTTCGCGATTGATACCGGCTTCATCGTCTATAACGACCGGAATTACCCTAATTTAGTCAGGCTTTTTGACGAATTAGGGGTAACAACGCATGAAACGTCGATGGGTTTCTCGGTCTGTGATGAAGCGACGGGGCTGGAATACGCGGGCAACAACCTCAATACCCTGTTTGCTCAGCGAGGTAACTTACTGTCCCCCAGCTTCCTCGGCATGATTCGAGAGATTCTTCGCTTCAATAAGCTAGCGGTGAGCGATCTCGACGCTGGCCGCTTACCGCCGCATCAGACGGTGGGTGACTACCTCTCCAATAATGGCTTCAGTGATCATTTCTGCCGCCAGTATTTATTAGCCATGACGTCGGCCATCTGGTCTGCCGACTTTGAGGATGCACAAGATTTCCCGCTGGAATTTTTTGTTCGTTTTTTCCGCAACCATGGCTTGCTGTCGTTAAAAGACCGCCCACAATGGCGGGTTGTAGAGGGCGGCAGCCGCGAGTATCTCGCACCGCTGACGCAGCGCGTCGCCGACTCAATCCGCACGCGGATGCCTGTCTCGCGCATCATGCGGCCGCCAGGCAAGCCCGTTGTTGTGCAGTTTACCAACGGCTTGACGCGGGAATTTGACGAGGTGGTCATTGCCACACATTCAGACGAAGCACTGAAAATGCTGGGCGATCCCACTGACCATGAAAGGGCCGTTTTGGGTGCCATGCCTTATCAAGATAATGAAGTCATTTTACACACCGATACGCGCCTGCTGCCTAGAACTCAACGGGCCTGGTCTAGCTGGAACTATCGGTTAAAACCGGGAAATGGGCGCGCCACGGTGACCTACAATATGAATATTTTGCAGGGTCTTGATGCACCAGAAACCTTTTGTGTAACCTTGAACGATACCGCCTCGATTAATCCGCATCGGATCCTAGGGCGATTCAATTATGCGCATCCTCAATTCACGGTAGCGGGCATGCAAGCGCAGCAACGCTGGGCTGATATCAATGGACACAATGGAACATGGTTTTGCGGCGCTTACTGGCAAAACGGTTTTCACGAGGACGGCCTCACCAGCGGGCTCCGCGTAGCAGAAAATCTGTGCTCAGCCCGCCAGATGGCGGCGTGAAAGCGACATTGTATGAGGGTACGCTCCGCCACGCTCGTCACACACCAAAAAAGCACGCCTTCTCTTACCGCGTCTTTATGCCATTTGTGGAGCTGAGTTCGCTGACCGAGCTCACTCAAACGTTACCATTGTGGTCCACCAAACGTTGGGCACCGGCTCGTTTTGTCAGAAGTGACTTTCTCGGTGCGGCAGAGATACCCTTAGTCGACGCCGTTAGAGATCGTATTTTTGAGGAGACAGGAGAACGACACGCGGGTCCCATTTACCTGCTCGCTAACTGGCGCTATTTCGGTTACCAAAACAATCCAATCGCGGTGTATTACTGCTACTGCGAACACAATAGGGACCTTCAGTATCTCGTTGCCGAGGTCACCAACACGCCTTGGGGCGAGCGCCATAGTTATGTGTTACCAGTACCCGATCACAACGCACCGCTCACCACAGAGTTCGAAAAGGAGCTGTACGTATCTCCCTTTAACCCAATGAATATGACCTATCGCTGGCATAGCAATGCGCCGGATGACGCGCTGCAAATTCAAATTACGCTCTTTGCCGCCGACCAGCGGGTCTTTGATGCCCAGCTGTCGCTCTCAGCAACGCCATTGAACGCGCGCTCAGCGATAAAGGCCATCGCTGCCTATCCGCTGATGACCATCAAAGTTGTTATCGCAATCTATTGGGAGGCCTTGTGTCTGTTTTTGAAAGGCGTCAGCCTGCATGCTCATCCGAAAAGATCCCATTAATATGACGCTCTACGTCAACCAGCTTTACTGAGGGCCCGCATGAGCGAGTATCGCGTTAAGAACATCTCCAAACTGCCCATGCTCTTTGGCCAAAAGCAGGGAGGGCTGGCCAGAACCCTGATATTCAAAGTACTCGGGAAGCTGCAGGTGGGCTCACTGACGATGGTAGAGCAAGATGAGACATTGGTCTTTGGCTCAAAGGGAGATGCCGCAGGCCCCCATGCTGAGGTGCATGTCCACGATCTTGACCTTTATCGACGTATTTTGACCGGCGGCAGCATCGCCGCGGGGGAAACGTTTATCGAAGGCCTCTGGAGCAGCCCTAACCTCACAGCGGTCACGCGCGCCTTTAGCGGCAATATGGCGATGCTCGAGGCGATGTCCGATCAACAAAATTGGCTCCTTCGTCTCGCCTTAAAAACAACTCACTGGGGCCGCAGGAATACGGCTGCCAGATCGCGGGAAAATATCGCTGCCCATTACGATCTCGGTAACGAATTTTTTTCACTTTTCCTCGACCCCAGCATGATGTATTCCGCCGCCGTATTCCCAACGCCGCAAAGCGATCTAGCGGCCGCGTCTCAGCACAAGCTAAAACTCATCTGTGAAGATCTGGAACTGACGCCGCAGGATCACCTAGTCGAAATTGGAACCGGCTGGGGCGGTATGGCGATCTATGCAGCAGAGCATTATCACTGTCGCGTCACCACCACCACCATTTCAAGAGAGCAATTTGACTACGCCGTAAGGGCAGTCGAAAAGCGCGGCTTGCAGGATCGTATCACTGTTCTCTTTGACGATTATCGAGACCTTGAGGGTCAGTTTGACAAATTAGTCTCGATTGAAATGATCGAAGCGGTGGGGCATCAGTTTTACGACACCTATTTTAGTACGCTGAGTAGACTGCTAAAGCCGGAAGGTAAAGCCGTCATACAGTCAATTACGATGACCGATAGCCGCTATGAGCAAGCCAGGGATTCGGTTGATTTTATCAAGCGCTATATCTTTCCCGGCGGCTGCCTGCCTTCTCTCAACGTCATCAGCAATGCCTTGGCGAACGTCACCGATATGCAACTCAGTGGTTTACGAGATATCACTCGTGACTACGCCGATACCCTACAAAATTGGCATGACACCTTTCTCAATCAGCTTGATCAGGTTCGTGCAATGGGCTTTGACGACCAGTTCATCCGCATGTGGCGATATTATCTGAGCTACTGTGAGGGCGGCTTTCGAGAGCGTATTATTGGGACGTACCAAATGACGATGACGAAACCTTATTATCGACCGAACTGACCAGACTGTATGTTGCTGTCCCTTACGCCGATCTTATTACTCGTAGCGTTGCTATCAGCGTCGGTCGCCCTCTTTGGATCTGATGCTTCTTACGGGCCCAATCAGGTAGCACTGGTTGTTGCGGCTGCAGCGACCATGCTGGTGGGGTGGTGGCGGGGTATGAGCTGGCAGCAAATTCAAGACGGTATGGTCAGTGCCATTACGGTCTCGATTATGCCCATGATGATTCTGCTCTCCGTCGGCGCATTAATCGGTAGCTGGATCGTCAGTGGCACCGTGCCCGGCATGATTTTTTACGGCTTACAATTGCTCAATCCCGATATTTTCTATGCTGCCTCTGCCATTATTTGTGCACTCGCATCATTAAGTCTGGGCAGTTCCTGGACGGTCGCCGGTACGCTGGGTATTGGTCTCATGGGCATTGCGACAACCTATGGGTTATCCCCCGCCATTACCGCAGGTGCGATTATTTCTGGCGCTTATTTTGGCGATAAATTATCGCCCCTCTCGGATACAACCAATCTTGCTGCGGCGGCCGTTGGCGTTGATCTGTTTGAGCATATTAAAAATATGCTGTGGACGACCTTGCCGGCATTTGCGTTAGCCTTACTTTTTTTTGCCACTATTGGCAGCGAGGGTGCGGCCGCGCCCGATGACATCACCCGCATCAGAGCCGCACTATCTGACCAATTCGCCATCACCCCGTGGGTGCTATCGCCATTGATACTGATGCTGGCGATGATTTACTTCAAGATCCCGGCCTACCCTGCCATCTTGCTGTGCACGCTATGTGGCATTGCCTACGGCGCCGTTTTTCAGGCCGAGGTGGTTCGCACCATGGCCCTGACAGCGCATCCAGAATCTCCTGCACCGCTGTTACAGGGACTATGGATGGCGCTCTTCTCTGGCTACCAATCGCCGATTGGCATGGATCAATTAAGCCAGTTGTTAGATAAAGGCGGCTTGGCCAGTATGCTCAACACCATTTTCCTGATTCTGACCGCGATGACCTTTGGAGGGTTACTCGATAGCACCGGTATTTTGCGACAGCTGCTCGATCTGGTTTTAAAAGGCGTGAAACGGACAGGCGACCTGATTCTAGCGACCGTAGGCGGTGGGATCCTCACCAATATTTTAGCGGCAGATCAATTTCTCGCGATCACCTTACCGGGGCGATTGTTTATCTCTGCCTATGACGATCGCGGACTGAGTCGACTGAGCTTATCGAGAACACTCGAAGATTCGGCAACACTCACTTCCGTGCTGGTACCCTGGAATACTTGTGGTGCATTTATGGCGGCGACATTGGGAGTGGCTACCTTCACCTACGCACCTTACGCCGTGTTCAATCTGATCTGTCCACTCCTCGCGGTTCTTTTTGGCTACCTGATGATTGCTCAACCGCAGCGGACCGCAGTGAGTTTATGAGCTGGGATTATGATCAGCCGTTCACCCTCGCAGTGACCGTTCAACCACACCACATCGATGCGCTCGACCACACGCGCAACACCCATTACGTCGAATGGTGCATGGACGCTGCATGGGCTCATACCTCAGCCTTAGGATTGGGACCGGACGATTACCGGCGGCTCGACCGCGCCATGGCGCTGACGCACGCCGAATATGATTATCTAAAAGCCACGCGATCGGGAGACGAATTACTCGTTGGCACATGGATTACCGAATGGGTTGGCAAAATAAAAATGGTTCGTCGTCTTCAAATCCGCTGCCTGCACTCTGGCGATACGGTTTTCCGGGGCCACTTAGCATTTGTCTGTATCGAAATCTCCTCGGGACTCCCCAAAAGACCGCCTAAAGCATTTATCGAGCGATACGGGCAAGCCCTAATCAGCAGCGCATAACAAGCCCCTTAGGGCTGCGCGTCGCTCAGCCATTGGTGCAACGTTAGGCGCGATGCCAATCAAAACTGAGCGTCTCGGCAAGGGTACTCACCCCTGTCTGGAGCGCTAATAATCGATCGACCCCCAGCGCAACACCGGCGCACTCGGGCAAGCCTTCCGCCTGAGCAGCAAGCAAGCGTTGGTCGAGCTCACGCATCGGCAGCCCCCTTTGCTGACGTTGCTCGTTGTCTGCCAAAAATTGCGCGGTGAGCCCCGCAACATCGCATTGCTCCCAGTACCCGTTGGCCACTTCGCATCCATCGATATAGCACTCAAAGCGAGCGGCAACTGCAACGCCATCAACCGTCATCGTTCTGGCTAGCGCCGCTTGAGAAATCGGGAATTCCGTCACGAAAACAACACCCCAATCGCTAATTGCAGGTTCAACGCAATGGCTCATTAACAAGGCCAAGGCTGCGTCGTAATCGAGATCAGGTGGCACATCCCCGATGCGCTGATGTGCAACTGCCAAAAGTTGAAGACGACCAATGCCGGGGTCACAGAGGTCAACGTTGAGGTGTTCTTGAAACAACGCACGATAAGTCCATACCTGCCAACCAGTGCGGCCCAGCACCTCGCATATTAATTCGGCCACTTCACGAATCAACATTCGATGGTCCCAATCAACTCGATACCATTCCAGCAGTGAAAATTCAGGATTGTGATGACGACCCGACTCTTCTTTTCGAAAGGCTTTGCTGATCTGAAAAATGTCGCCCGATCCGGCCGCGAGCAAACGCTTCATCGCAAATTCTGGTGAGGTTTGCAGAAACCGATAAGGGCTCACATCCGTGCCATCTGTCGCGACTGCAAACACCTCAAGATTAGCATCAGGAACCGTTGCCTGCGCAAGCAGTGGGGTCTCCACTTCCATCACGTTTCGCGCTGCAAAAAAGGCGCGAAGCTGATGCAATAGCCTTGCACGGGCGGCGATCATATCGAGCGACGCAGAAGGCCGCCAGTCGCTCATAGTTTAACTTCTGCTAGCGCGACTCACGTATTCGCCACTTCGCGTGTCAATACGGATCACTTCACCCTCGGTAATAAAAAGAGGCACTCGCACCACAGCACCGGTACTCAAGGTCGCAGGCTTGCTCCCGCCTTGCGCAGTATCACCCTTCAAGCCGGGATCGGTCTCTGTAATAGCCAGCTCGATAAAGTTCGGAGGGGTTACCGCCAGTGGCGCGCCGTTATACAGCGTCACTTCATATTGCTCTTGTTCTTTGAGCCACTTTTCAGTCTCACCCACAGCATCACCATCGGCGCCGAACTGCTCGTAGGACGCGGGATCCATGAAGTACCAGAACTCGCCATCGGTATAAGAATATTCGAGCGTCATATCCATGACGTCTGCTCCCTCGAGCGAGTCGCCGGACTTAAACGTACGCTCCCAAACCCTACCCGATTTTAAGTTGCGCATTTTCACACGGTTGAATGCCTGCCCTTTACCCGGCTTCACGAACTCGTTTTCAAGGATCGAGCAGGGGTCTCCATCCAACATGACCTTCAAACCAGATTTGAATTCATTCGTAGAGAAGTTTGCCATTGTCGCGGACCCATTTGGTAAAGAGAATCATGATACCGCAGGCCATTAGCAAGGTGCATCCGTCGATTTTCACACCGCTGAAAATTCACCTTCGTGGCCCATCAGATAACAGACGCCATCGAGACCGATATGCGTTATTTCAATTGGGCTTGCCGCGCGGACCGCAGGCTTAGCGTGAAACGCGACGCCCAGTCCTGCAAGCGCCATCATAGACAGGTCGTTTGCGCCATCACCCACCGCAATACAATGCTCGGTTTGAATGCCCAACCGACTTGCCAGAGCGGCTAATGCCGCTGCCTTATACTCTCGGTTCACAATGGGCGGAACAATTTTCCCTGTCACTTTACCGTCTCTAATCTCAAGCTCATTCGCGACGACATCATCAAATCCATAATCGTTTTTTAAGCGCTCTGCGATCGGCATAAATCCGCCGGAAAAAATCGCCAGCTTTAGACCGCGCGCTTTTAACGTCGTGGCCATCTCACTGAGACCCGATTGCACGGGCAGTTGATCGGCCAACTCATCGACTGCCCGCGCATCCAGTCCTTCTAATAACGCTAACCGCTTGCGGAAACTCTCATCGAAGTCGACCTCACCGCGCATGGCACGCTCTGTAATTTCTGCCACCTCGGTACCAACACCAGCGATGCGTGCCAACTCGTCGATGACTTCGCAGGAGATTAAAGTGGAGTCCATGTCGAACACCGCTAGGCCGTAAGGGCGGCAGCGGGATAAGCGCGATTGCAGGGCAATATCGATACCGTGTTGATCAGACAACTGCCGCAACCGTGCCGATAAAATCTCTGGATCAGAACAGTCGATCAGAAACTTGATCACTTCTCTGTGGTCGGCCAGTGATACCGGCACAGCTACCCGATGGGCTTCGATAACCCTGCCGTGTGCAGCGGATACTGCATTGTCGATTAACACCTGATTAAAAAACGCCCCCGAGGGAGCCATTACCACGATCACATGCATCTGATCTGTCACAATATATATCCTGAAAAAAACAAGGGCTAGGGCAATCTGCTCACTGGGATCAGTCTGTTAGAGTTTATACTGGACGCGGTGTCAATGGAGGCATCCTTTTGCAGCAGCTCATCCAACGATTGCGCAATCAGCCCCTTTCGCAACAGCTCGCGCTCGCGGCGACAGGCTGGTGTCTGCTCGCCACACTGATACTCGTGGCCGTCGCCGCTCAGTCAACTCAGTCGATTCAACATCAAACGCTGACTCAGCATGCTCACGCTGCCGCACAACAATTGGCCACCAGAGCGAGTAATGAGCTGGCGACAGGTGATCGACTGGGCTTATCAGCCGAGCTACAGTTCTTCACTGATCAAGCATTATTTGCCGGCGCAAGAGCAGTGGATATCGAAGGCACGGAGTTGGCGATATCGGGCTTTATACCCGTGGGTGCCAATGCTTATCTACAAAAAATGTCCATTGATGGCAATACCGCGGGCACGGTGGAGCTTTATTTGGATCTGAGCAAACAACGAGCCGCCAGAGAAACACTCATTTGGGGGCTCATTGCACTCTCTGTTTTACTCAGTACCGCGGTTTATGCGCTCACACGACCAATGGGGCAGCGCCTCGCTAGGAATATTAATGATGCAGTCGCACAACTTGATGCCATCAGCGATGAGGCATCGGTGTCGATCAACGAGGTCGAAAAACTAAAAGATCGCATCGACTCACTGCCACTCGATTTGCTGCGACCCCGAGATATCCAAACCCAAGGCGATGAGCATTATCACGATACCGCTATTTTATGCATCGCACTGAAAACCCTGCCGACCTATCTCGAGACGCTCGATGAATCGCGTCTGCAGGCGTATGTCTCATCTTTACATCGGATGGCCTACGGTAGCGCCGGATTTTACGGCGGCGAACTCTCGGTCATTCGACAATTTGGCTTGGCCATATTCTTCACGGGATCACTCTCGGTCGGATCACCCGTATTGCGCGCCGCCAGCTGCGCATGGCTGTTATCGCGCTGCAGTGAAGTCGCAGAAAAACATGAAAGACTCTCCTTCGTGCCGGGGATGGCGATTGGTATCAGCGAGTTAGGTCTCGGTAATGACAAGGACATCTATCCAGGTCTTTACACGCAAGCAACGCTGGATGACCTGCTGGCGTTGGCGAATCTCGACGTCGACGCCATTCTTTTATCATCGCATGCCGCGGAAGACAGCGGTCTGACAACGTATATCGGCGTCGACGTGATTGACGAGCAGTGGATGGCGATAGGCGACATCAGCAGCAGTCATCTTGACCTACTGACGCGGCAGCTTCACATCCTTCAACGCACAATTACGCCTAGCAATGAGGACACGCCGCAAGGCTTTTTGCCGTTTTAAAGCGCGCTGGCTTACTCCACGACTGTTAAGCGTGTCACCCGTTGGTAACCCTTGGGTAGCTTGCTACCCCGCCGGCCACGGTCCCCGCGAAAGTGCTCCAACTCCGACCATTTAAAATTGCGATAGTGGCCGCCTGATGTCACCTGCAGCATGTCTCCTTCAGCAAGCACGCAGAGCCCTGCGACAAACTCCTCTCGCGCTGCCGACCGAGCAGCCGGAATACCGATCAATTTATTACCCTTACCTCGCGACATTTCTGGCAGTTCGGCCAAAGGGAAGACTAGCATTCGACCTTCATTGGTCGCGACCACGACAAAGGGTTCAGCGTCACCGGTCACCGCAGCTGGCGACAGCACCCGAGCGCCTTGTGGCAGCGTCAACACCGCTTTCCCCGCCTTATTCTTAGCCTGCAGCTGCCCAAATTGCACCACAAAACCATAGCCCGCATCGCTGGCCAATAAAAACCGGTCGGTGTCGGAACCCGTTAATAAACCCTCAAAAGTCGCGCCTGAAGGCGGGCTGATCCGACCCGTCAACGGCTCTCCCTGCCCTCTAGCAGACGGTAACTGATGTGTCGGTAAGGTATAGGCGCGACCAGTAGAGTCAATGACCACCGTCGGCCGATTTGACTTGCCAAGCGCTGAAAAACGAAAGCAGTCACCCGATTTAAAGCTCAGTGATGAGGGGTCAATGTCGTGCCCCTTTGCGGCACGGATCCAACCCTTTTCAGACAACACAATGGTGAGGGGATCGACGCTAGTTAATTCGAGCTCGCTAAACGCCTTGGCCTCCTCGCGAGCCGCCAGCGGTGAGCGGCGAGCATCGCCGTGTTGTTCGACCACCGATTTGAGTTCGCGTTTAATCAGCGTCTTCAGCCGGGCGTCGCTGCCTAGTGTTTTCTCAAGCGTATCCCGCTCTGCAGCCAGCTCATCCTGCTCGCCACGAATTTTCATTTCTTCGAGCTTGGCGAGATTACGCAGCTTCAAATCCAATATAGCCTCAGCCTGAACGTCGGTAATCGCGAACGTTTCTATCAAAATAGGCTTCGGGCTCTCTTCCTCTCGAATGATGCGAATGACTTCATCGATATTCAAAAAAGCAATCAGATATCCCTCGAGGAGATGCATACGTCGCTCGACGCGCTCTAATCGATAAGTGAGTCGGCGCTTCACAGTGGCTTTTCTAAAAACAAGCCATTCGCTCAGTATCGTCACTAAGGATTTCACTGCAGGCCGGCCATCGACACCGATTACATTGAGATTAACGCGATAAGAACGCTCGAGATCTGTTGTAGCAAACAGGTGGCTCATGAGCGCGTCGATATCAATACGATTCGATTTTGGAAGCACGACAAGGCGCGTTGGATGCTCATGATCGGACTCATCGCGCAGATCAGACACCATTGGCAATTTGCGAGCCTGCATTTGCGCCGCAATTTGCTCTAACACTTTCGCACCCGATACCTGATGTGGCAGCGCATGAATCACCACTGCACCATCCTCGATATGGTAAGCAGCGCGAACGCGCAATGCCCCACGACCCGTTTCATAGAGCGCATTGAGCTCTTCGAGCGGCGTAATAATTTCTGCCTCAGTCGGAAAATCTGGGCCTTTGATATGCGCGCATAGATCCGCCACGCTCGCCTTGGGGGAATCGAGTAAATGGATGGTCGCCGCCACGACCTCAGTCAAATTATGCGGGGGAATATCAGTGGCCATGCCCACAGCAATACCGGTGGTGCCGTTCAGCAACAAATTGGGTACCTGAGCCGGCAAGACGGTGGGCTCCTCTAACGTTCCATCAAAATTCGGTTGCCAGTCGACGGTGCCCTGACCCAACTCGGTAAGCAGCACATCGGCATAAGCAGTAAGACGAGATTCGGTATAACGCATTGCGGCAAACGATTTTGGATCGTCGGGCGAGCCCCAATTCCCCTGTCCATCAATCAACGGATAGCGATAGGAAAAGTTCTGCGCCATCAACACCATGGCCTCGTAAGCGGCGCTATCACCATGAGGATGAAACTTACCGATCACATCGCCGACTGTGCGGGCTGATTTTTTATATTTCGCGGTGGCCTTTAGCCCGAGTTCACTCATGGCATAAACGATGCGGCGCTGAACCGGTTTTAATCCGTCACCCACATGAGGTAGCGCTCGATCGAGTATGACGTACATGGAATAATCGAGGTACGCTTTTTCGGCGTAGTCGCGCATTGATAGCTGCTCGACGTCGACGGGGGGCTCCATTAAATCGGACATAGTGGTGAGGTTCTCAAAAAGGGTGGGAGTTCACGCCGCCGTAAACTCTTGATCCGCGCTATGCTAACGCACCCTCATAAGGGAATACTACGAAACCGCAGTTTTCAATTTGCGGCAATCCAAAACACACGCCACGCCACATCAGGAGACATGCGTCATGGCAGAAGCATCAACAATAGACCGGAAAGCGCTGGTCTGGCGGTGGCGGCACTTTGCACTATTCAGTGGACCCGAATGGCATCGCTTAATCAGCTTACGAACCGCCATTTTTGTGGTGGAACAGGCCTGCCCTTATTTGGAAGCTGACGAAAAAGACCCCGAATGCTGGCATCTCGAACTGCTCCTCGACGAGCGCCTCATTGGCACGCTGCGCGTACTGCCCCCTGGCATCAATTATCCGGAATGTTCGATTGGCAGAGTCGCTGTTGACGCCGACTATCGCCAGTGCGGTTTAGGGCGCGACCTGATGCTCAGGGCCCTCGATTTCTGTAACGCGCGCTGGCCTGAGGGGGTCCGGCTCAGCGCGCAGTCTTATTTAACGACGTTTTACGAATCGATGGGCTTCGTGATGACTGGTGGGCCTTACCTCGAGGACAATATTGAGCATGTGGAAATGCTCAAAGACAACTAAGCTTAAGCGGCACTGCGCGAGGCACGTTTGCGCTCATGCTCCAAAAGCCATTTCTTACGCAGACGAATACTCTCTGGTGTGACCTCTACCAGTTCGTCCTCTTCAATAAACTCCAAAGCTTGCTCTAAGGAGTGCTTCACGGGAGGAGAGAGGGTCAACGCCTCATCAGTCCCGGATGCTCGCACATTAGTGAGTTGCTTCGCCTTGGTTGGATTCACGACAAGGTCGTTGCCCCGACTATGCAGCCCTACTATTTGTCCTTCATAGACCTGGATATTGGGATCTAAAAATAGCCGTCCACGGTCTTGCAAGGCATGCAAGGCATACGCCAGGCTTTTGCCCGTCACCATCGACACTAACACCCCATTTTGTCGGGCAGCAAGCACCGCAGTGGTCACTGGCCCATAATGATCAAAGATATGAGTCATGATGCCCGAGCCAGATGTCATGGTCAGGAACTGAGAACGGAATCCAATTAAACCTCGAGCGGGAACAATAAATTCCAACCGCACACGGCCCTTCCCATCAAGCGCCAACTGAGAGAGCTCTGCTCGACGCAGACCCAGCTCCTCCATGACGCCGCCTTGGTGCTGTTCATCAATATCTAGCACCAACTGTTCATAGGGTTCGCACACCTCGCCATCGATCGTTTTCTGAATGACCTCTGGTCGCGACACACCTAACTCGAACCCCTCGCGCCGCATATTTTCAATGAGCACGGACAGATGCAGTTCACCTCGGCCCGATACCTTGAATTTGTCGGCACTATCACCGGGCTCCACTCTGAGCGCCACATTGTGGATGAGCTCTCGCTCCAAACGTTCCTTTAAGTTACGCGAAGTCACATACTTCCCTTCGCGACCTGCAAACGGAGAATCATTGACCTGAAAGGTCATACTGACAGTGGGCTCGTCGACCGTAAGCGCAGGCAGCGCTTCAGGTTGCGAGGGGTCGCACAGGGTGTCAGATATCAACAAACCATCGATACCTGTGATACAGACGATATCGCCGGCGTCTGCCGAGGATACCTCTGCACGCTCAAGACCCTCATAGCCCATCACCTGAAGTATTTTGCCCGTCCGAGTGCCGCCCTCTCGATCAACAATCGTGACCGGCGTATTGCTCTTTACTGATCCTCGGGTCACGCGACCGACCCCAATAACACCCACGTAACTCGAATAATCCAAGGCCGATATCTGCAGTTGCAGGGGTCCGGCAATATCCACATCAGGCGCCGGTACATGGCGTTCGATTGCTTGAAACAAGGGCGTCATATCCTCAGCCATTGAAGCTGGGTCATCACCTGCAATCCCTAATACCGCAGACGTGTACACCACGGGGAAATCCAGCTGCGACTCGTTTGCACCCAAGGCATCAAACAAATCAAAAATTTGGTCAACCACCCAGTCGGGCCGGGCACCCTCGCGATCGATTTTATTGACCACCACGATCGGATTCAGTCCTCGCTCAAACGCTTTACTCGTGACAAATCGCGTCTGCGGCATGGGGCCATCCACGGCGTCAACCAGGAGCAATACAGAATCAACCATTGATAAGACGCGCTCTACTTCACCGCCAAAATCAGCGTGTCCGGGCGTGTCGACGATATTGATACGGTAATCCTGCCAACGAATGGCTGTGTTTTTCGCCAAAATGGTGATGCCGCGCTCACGTTCCTGATCGTTAGAGTCCATGACGCGCTCGGCGCCCGCCATTTTCCGATCCAGCGTGCCAGACTGCTGCAGCAGACAGTCCACCAGCGTCGTTTTGCCATGGTCGACGTGAGCAATAATGGCGATGTTGCGAAGCGCTTTCATAGGGATCTCAAGTCAGTCGACAATCGGCGGGTTTTTGATGCGCGCGGAGTGTACACCAGTGAACATCAAGTGGTTCACCCTATTTCCGCCCACTCAATAACACTAATATAGTGCGCACAGCGGGCTAATATGCACTATTATAGTGCATATTAGCGAGTCACTTTGGCGGCATGGGCGATAATAGTCAATTTAAACAAGGATTTACACCATTTTTGTCGCCCACCAAAAGTTGGCATAGGGTTTGCACCGTATTAACCAGTCGACCGGTGCAATCGCACTATCCGCATTTTTAACATCCCGTCATGACGGGGAGATACTTTACGAGAGGAAGAGGACATGTCAGAGCGCACGCTAGAGTTAATCAGTAAAAACGACGTCAGCTGGGTCGATCTCCGATTCACCGATACTAAGGGAAAAGAGCAACATGTCTCGGTTCCCTCGCATACAGTGGATGAGGATTTTTTTGAGGGGGGCAAAATGTTTGACGGCTCCTCGATTTCGGGATGGAAGGGGATTAATGAGTCAGACATGATTCTGATGCCCGACGACAGCACGGCGGTGCTCGACCCCTTTACCGATGACCCGACCGTTATTTTGCGTTGCGATATCATCGAACCGGACACCATGCAGGGCTACGAGCGAGATCCCCGCAGCATTGCAAAAAAGGCGGAGGCCTATCTGGTCTCGACAGGCCTAGGTGACACGGCTTTTTTTGGCCCAGAGCCGGAATTTTTTGTCTTTGATGATGTGAAATGGAAAGTCGATATGAGTGGCGCCAGCTACTCGATCAATGCAGAAGAGGCGGCCTGGTCCTCTAACCTCGATTTTGAGGACGGTAATACGGGGCATCGGCCACGCGTCAAGGGAGGCTATTTCCCAGTCCCACCCGTCGATTCACTGCACGATATTCGTGCTGCCATGTGCTCAGCCATGGCGCAAATGGGTTTAGATGTTGAGGTACACCACCACGAAGTCGGCACAGCGGGTCAGTGCGAGATTGGTATCAAGTTCAACACCTTGGTCTCCAAGGCAGATGAAGTACAGATTCTTAAGTACTGCGTCTTTAATGTGGCACATGCCTACGGTAAGACCGCAACGTTTATGCCCAAACCTGTCGTCGGTGATAACGGTTCAGGCATGCACTGCCACCAATCGATCGCCAAAGGCGGAGAAAATACGTTCGCTGGTGACGGCTATGCCGGTCTATCTGATACTGCGCTTTATTACATTGGCGGCACAATTAAGCATGCCAAGGCGCTCAATGCCTTTACCAACGCTTCGACCAATAGTTACAAGCGCTTAGTACCCGGTTTTGAAGCCCCAGTCATGTTGGCGTATTCCGCGCGCAATCGCTCTGCCTCTATCCGTATTCCTTATGAGCCATCGCCAAAAGGTAAGCGCATTGAGGTGAGATTCCCTGACCCGTCTGCCAACCCTTATCTCGCATTTGCCGCCCTGTTAATGGCAGGTCTCGATGGGATACAAAATAAGATTCACCCCGGTGATGCAGCAGACAAAGACTTATATGACCTGCCCCCAGAAGAAGCAGCCAACATCCCCACTGTCGCCTCGAGCCTCGAGATGGCCTTGGATGCACTCGATGCAGATCGCGGCTTTCTGACCGCAGGCGGGGTATTCAGCGACGATATGATCGACGCCTACATCGAACTCAAGCGGGAGGAGGTTGAGCGACTGAATATGACCACTCACCCAGCAGAATTCGATATGTATTACTCCTTGTAAGGGTGACGCTGCCAGTGATCAGCAAACCGCAAAAGCCCGCCCAGTGCGGGCTTTTGCCTCTTTACCCACAGCCCAAATCATAACGCACCAAAATAGTGCGGAATGATTGAGGGCACACTTTGACCAAACAGGACATCAAGACACCTAAAAATGAATGAGGGCCATTGCAAACGCGTCGTGCACCCGCCAGCTGGGCGGTTGGTCGCCTTACTCTGTGCTCTTTGCACTGCGGCCGCCGTGGCAACACCCGTCTATAAAATGACGGATAAGGACGGCCATGTCACCTTTACCGATCAGCCTCACACAGCGGACGCCGAGTCAGTAGAGCGCCACGACGTAAGGCCCCTCAATACCGCCGAACCCCATGAGACAAACCCGGTCGAAGCGACCCTCACTCCCGCTGAAGTGTCCGTCCCTTTTGAGACCCGGATCGAGCAACCGGCTGACGGCAGCACTATCCCGATGGGCCCAGGGAATTTCACCGTCAAGGTCTTGGTCAGTCCTCCGCTGACCGACTCGGAGCACTTGCAGCTGGAGATAGATGGGGCTGCCTATGGGGTGCCACAAAAACAGCACTGGTGGTCTCTTACCAATATTTATCGGGGTGAGCATCAGCTTAGGGTTCATCGATTACACAGCTCGGGGGCACAGGTCGATGTCTCTGACAGCAGTACACTCTTCGTCTTACGACCCTCTGTGCTTCGCTAGTCCCGTGTCCAAACTGCCCAACGACTATAACCTCGAATTACTGGCCACCAGCGTAGTGCTGCTCGATGCCGAATTGAACGTGTGCGCACTCAATCTGTCGGCCGAAAACCTATTAGGTGTCTCTGCGAGTCGCGCCCGCGGGCATCCTTTAGACGCACTGCTAGATGAATCCAATGAGTGGTACCCGCTTTTACAGCAGGCACTTTCGGAAAATTATCCCATGGTGCGCAGAGCGATATCACTGACGACCCGCTCTGGCCAACAGAAAACGGTTGATATTACGATCAGTCCCGTCACGACAAAGGTCGGTAGCCATAGCCTGCTGTTGGAGCTCAATATGGTCGACCGACTGCAGGCAATAAGCCGGGACGAGAGTGAGTGGCAAGCTCAGGCTTCGCTGAAGGAAATCATGAAAGGCGTCGCCCACGAAGTGAAAAATCCACTGGGAGGTATTCGCGGTGCCGCACAGTTGCTTTCAGCAGAGCTTCCAGATCCAGCGCTCCAAGAGTACACCGATATCATCATTTCGGAGGTGGACAGACTACATAAGCTCGTGGATCGAATGCTCGGCCCCAGAGAGCGTTTAGAGCCTCAGCCCACCAATATTCACGAGGTTGCCGAGCATGTTCGGCATTTGATTGAAGCTGAAGCCGAAGGCGCGCTGCATATTGAGCGAGACTATGACCCAAGCCTGCCTGACTTTCTAGCCGACGCAGGACAGCTCACACAAGCCTTACTGAATTTAGTGCGCAATGCCTGGCAGGCTTGCGGCGAAGGGGGATTGATCACACTCCGCACGCGGGCTTTTAGGCAATTCACCGTGGGTGGCAACCGACACAAACTCGTCTGTGCGCTGCAGGTTGCCGATGATGGTCCCGGCGTCTCAGACGAATTAATGCCGCGCTTATTCCTACCCATGGTGACAGGTAATGCCCAAGGAACCGGCTTGGGGCTCTCTATTGCGCAGCGGATCGCCAACCAACATGGGGGACTCATTCAAGTGAAGAGCGTCCCAGGCGACACCTGCTTCACCCTGCTCTTGCCCATGGAGATGCAACATGCCACTCACTGAACAGGTATGGATTGTCGACGACGACAGCTCAATTCGATGGGTGATGGAAAAAGCACTCACGCGTGCCGGGCTAACCAGTCGACTATTTGAAACAGGGCAAGCGGTGCTGGATGCTTTGGCGAGCCAAGAGCCGATGGTGGTCGTCAGCGACATTAGAATGCCCGGCATGGATGGCCTCCACCTTCTCTCTAAAATCAAAGCACAACTTCCACATCTACCGGTCATTATTACCACTGCACACTCTGATTTAGACAGTGCGGTGAACTCCTATGAAGAAGGCGCCTTTGAGTATTTACCTAAACCATTTGATATTGAGGAAATGGTCTCCATCGTATCGCGCGCTCAAACTCAACGCAGCCAAACTGTTACGGCAGAGGTTGCCAGCCCTGATCACAACACGACAGAAATCATTGGTAATGCCGCCGCCATGCAGGAGGTTTTTCGTGCCATCGGCCGCCTCGCGCAGAGTCACATCACTGTTTTAATTAACGGTGAATCGGGAACCGGTAAGGAACTGGTCGCCCGGGCGCTTCATCGGCACAGCCCCCGGGCCAGCAGTGCCTTTGTCGCACTGAACATGGCGGCGATTCCACAGGAGCTCATGGAATCCGAGCTATTTGGTCATGAGAAAGGCGCCTTCACCGGCGCCAACAATCGCAGAGCGGGTCGCTTTGAACAGGCCAAAGGCGGCACGCTGTTTCTAGACGAAATCGGCGATATGCCAGCGGCGACCCAAACGCGGCTATTGCGTGTCTTACAAGACGGTGAGTTTTTTCGCGTTGGCGGCGTTGAATCCATTACTGCGGATGTGCGCATTATCGCCGCCACGCATCAAAATCTAGAGGCGTTGGTTGAAACCGGCGCATTCAGAGAAGATCTCTTTCATCGGCTCAATGTGATTCGAATTCATGTCCCAAAACTCGCTGAACGACGCGAAGATATTCCACAGTTGCTCAGTTATTTTTTAACAGCAGCGAGCCGGGAGCTTGGCGTCGAGACGAAAATCTTATCCAGCGCCGCACTGAATTTTTTGACTCAGTTGCCCTGGCCCGGCAATGTTAGGCAGTTGGAGAATACGTGCCGGTGGCTCACGGTGATGGCAGCGGGGCGGGAAGTACTACTTTCTGATTTACCGCCGGAGTTAATTCAGCATCCCGATGCGTCACCTAAGAAAGAGACTGATACCTGGCACGCCCAGCTAGCCGATTGGGCTAATCGCCAACTCGCCGAAGGGCAGTCAAACGTCCTCCGTCAGGCGCTTCCCTTGTTTGAATCGATCATGATAGACGCCGCCTTAGATCACACCGGTGGGCGGAAGGCAGAGGCAGCGGAACTCTTGGGATGGGGGCGGAATACACTGACACGAAAACTCAAAGAGCTTGATAGACCAGCAAAATAACTGCCCCCACAATGCGTCAGTGTGTCGCGCCCTCCGGGGTCGCTTCAGCTTCATCCGCAGCTTGTTGCGCAATGGCCTGACGATACAGCGCATCAAAATTCACTGGCGCAATCATCAGTGCAGGGAACCCGCCTCTCACCACTAAACTGTCGATCGTCTCTCTCGCATAAGGGAACAAGATGGTGGGTGCAACGGTGGCCAGCAACTGTCGAAGTGCCTCGCCTTCAATACCCGACACAAAGAAAATAGCAGCCTGCTGAACCTCCACAAGAAAGGCGGTTTGCTCTTCAAGCTTCGCCGTAATAGTCAGCGTGAGGACCACTTCGTGGTTGCCGTCCTCGTCAATCCGACTACTTTTGGTATTGAGGTCAACATTGACGTTTGGTTTCCACTCTTGCCGAAATACGTTAGGCGTTGCAGGAGACTCAAACGAGATGTCCTTGGTGTAGATTCGCTGTGTCACAAACTGTTGTTGTGACGCCTGCTCCTGTGCGGCGGCCTGTTCTTCAGCCATGATCTTTCTCCTTACTAAAAGTATGTGGGTGGTCGCGCCGAGCCATTACGCCAATATAGGATCCAGCTCGCCGGAGTGCTCCAGTTCATAGAGCTCATCGCAACCGCCAATGTGTTGTTCACCGATCCACACTTGCGGCACCGATGTGCTACCCGCCTTCAGCGCCATCTGCTGTCGAGCAGCTGGGTCGCCATCAACGGGAATTTCTTGATAACTCACTCCTTTTCGATCAAGCAAAGCTTTTGCCTGAGTACAAAAAGGGCACCATCGAGTGGTGTAAATCACGACCCCTGTCATTGTGTCACGACAGGAAGTTTCTGTGCATCCCACTCCATCATGCCGCCGGTCAGCTTTTGAGCCCGCGCGAAACCCTCTGCCCTGAGCACCTTAGTGGCGCCTGCTGCAGATTGGCCCATTCTACACACGACCACTACTGGTTTTTCGCGGAATTTTTCAAGTTCGCTCATCCGCCCGGCCAGCGCCGCCGAGGGAATGTTCACAGCATGCGTAATGTGGCCTCGACCAAAATCCGCCGCATCACGGATATCAACAAAGACACCGCCCTCGCTATTCACCAGCTGCACCGCCTCATTGATCGATAAGGCGGGACCTGCTTTGCGCGTTTCGTGAAACACCAGCATCATCAGCGTCACGGCGAGCGCTGCAATGAGCGCCCATTGCTCTGTTATAAATGGCACGATTAAGCTTGTCGACACATTACCCCACCTCTTATCAAAGCCCACTGTCTCGTGCAGCGGACCAGGCCTTGGCCTTGTCATTGCGCCAACTCAAGTGCCAGCGCTGCTCCCGCGACAACCCATCGGCGGCCGGCGAGTATATCCGTTCAATCGGTCACCCTCCAGTCAAGACAGGAAACCGGAGGATGGCGGTGCTCAAACAGCTACCGCCAACAGCCCGTCTCAAGCGC
>JAOHHD010000039.1 GCA_028117185.1 Luminiphilus sp. | reverse complement strand
ATACAGTGACAAGCCCCTTATGGGTTCGGTCACCCATTGGCGCCGCGCTCAAGACTCGGTTGACATGGCAAAAATTGTCTTTGGTGATGAGTTTGTCGATCAACACTGTGTGCTCACCAGTTTAATCAACGTGAACTCACCTTTGGTCTTTGACGGCACCATGCTCGGCTCCCTCAAAGTCTATGCCCGCAATAATCAGTCCACGGTCATATCGCCTTTTATTCTTGCCGGCGCAATGTCTCCGGTCACAGTCACGGGTACGCTGACGCAAATTTTAGCTGAAGCCCTAGCCGGCATTGCGCTGACACAATTAATTCGCCCAGGCTGTCCCGTGATTTTCGGCACGTTTGCAGCGGCCGTATCAATGGCGACCGGCGCACCCACCTTCGGCACCCCGGAACCCAGCATGGTGATTTATGCCGCTGCCGCACTAGCGCGTCGGCTCGGCGTGCCCTTCCGCAGTGGTGGTGGACTGTGTGGCTCAAAGCTGCCCGATGCGCAAGCGGCTTACGAAGCGGCGAACACATTACAGACCGCGGCTCTGGCAGGCGTGAATTTCATGCTTCATACGGCGGGCTGGCTCGAGGGCGGTCTGGCCATGGGTTACGAAAAATTCATCATGGACTGTGATCAGGCGAGTATGATTTCGGTGCTGCTACAGGGTGTCGATATGTCTGAGAACGCACAGGCCATGGAAGCCTTTGAAGAAGTAGGCCCCGGAAAACATTTTCTTGGATCAGCGCACACGCTCAGTAATTTTGAAACGGCCTTTTACCGTTCAACCATTGCCGACAACAACAGTTATGAACAATGGTCTGCAGAAGGAAGTTTAGACGCGGCCCAGCGAGCCAACGTGCTGTGGAAAAAAATGCTTTCGGAGTACGAGCCCCCCGCATTAGATCCCGCTATCGATGAAGCACTGCAAGCCTTTATGACAACTCAGAAAGCATCTTTTGCCGATCGAGATTACTAAAAGAGGAGAGACCCTGCCATGTCAGACGACGAAGACGATATTGTCCTTTCAGAACTCTCGAACGAAGATCTCGTGCAACAAATGCATGATGATCTTTACGACGGCCTGACAGAAGAGATTGAAGAAGGCACCCGGATTCTGCTTGCACGTGAATGGTCTCCTGAAGACGTGCTAGGCAAAGCACTGGTCGACGGTATGACCATTGTCGGCATCGACTTTCGTGATGGCATTTTATTTGTCCCAGAAGTGCTACTCGCGGCCAACGCTATGAAGGGCGGCATGGCGATATTGCGGCCGCTGCTCGCTGAAACGGGCGCAAAACCAGTGGGTACGATGGTCATTGGCACAGTCAAAGGCGACATTCATGACATTGGCAAAAACCTTGTCGCGATGATGCTAGAAGGTGCAGGTTTTGAGGTCTTCGATATCGGCATTAACAACGCGGTTGAGGATTACTTGGCTGCTATCGAACAGCACAAACCCGATATTTTGGGTATGTCTGCCCTCCTCACAACGACCATGCCTTACATGAAGGTTGTGATCGATACGCTGGTCGAAAAAGGGTTGCGGGAGGACTACATCGTGCTGGTGGGCGGCGCCCCGCTCAACGAGGAGTTTGGTCAGGCTGTCGGTGCTGACGCCTATTGCCGGGACGCGGCCGAAGCGGCAACCACTGCAATCCGCATGGTCAGTGACCGTCGTCTGGCGCAGAGCGCCTGACTTTCTTGGCGATGATGGGAGCCACTCTAATCATCGCCTGTGGCGCACTCGCGCGGGAAATTGACGCGCTGAAACGCGCCAATGGTTGGGATGGTTTGCAGGTGCAGTGCATCGACGCAGCCCTGCATAACCGGCCCAAAGCGATTCCCGCACAAGTCGAAGCATTACTCGAGAAGCACTTTCATCAATACGAACGGGTGTTCGTCGCTTATGCCGACTGCGGCACCGGCGGGGCACTGGATCGGGTTTTGGCGCGATGGGGTGTCAGCCGCCTCCCCGGCGCTCATTGTTATGAAGTGTTCGCCACATCACCCGTGTTTCATGCCTTATCAGAGGCTGAACCCGGCACCTTTTATTTGACTGATTTTCTGGCGCGACACTTTGATCGGTTGGTCATCGAAGATTTAAAACTGGATGCTCACCCAGAATTACAAGGCATGCTCTTTAGTCATTACCAGCGAATGGTCTATCTCGCGCAAACCGATGATCCAAAACTGCTCGCCAAGGCGCAAAAAGCAGCAGACCGATTGGGACTGGCTTTTGAGGTCGTCGACACCGGACTGGCATCGCTGCAAGCAGCATTAACGCCGCAGGTACTCCACTTTAATCATGACCGTGAGGCTCAGCATGCAACGCATTGATATTTTGTGGCGCGATATCCCCTCGCAGGTTCTGATTAAGCGCGGTCGAGATCGGGGTAAGTACATGCTGAGCGCGCGCTTCCAGGAAGCCATTGACCGCGCTGCCATGCGAGCCGGCAAAGGCGGTAGTGACGCCTACCTCGATGAATGGCGGCGCGTTACCACCGCAATCGAGGCCGAAGGCGCACTGGCAGATATCGCAGCGCAACTCGGTCAAGAGATTGAAGCGCAGTATTCTGATGAGGACATCACCCGACTTGCCAAACAAAATGGCTACGCTGAGCCTGCCGCATGAAATCAGTCAGACTGTGGTCGATTCGACAATCCCGCTGGCTTAACCTCTTGTATGAGGGGCTCGAGGCGACCCTCACATTGCTTAACCCTCTGCTGAAGCGGATTGGGTATGAGCGTCTCGACAAGCCTTTCGCGGCCATTGAGCGCACCGTCAAAGGGTTTCTATTCGACTCTCAGTCCTGCGGACAGTGCACGCTGGGATCGACCGGTATGGCCTGCCCAATGAACTGCCCAAAAACTCTGCGGAATGGGCCCTGCGGTGGTGTACGTCAAAATGGCGGCTGTGAAATTAAGCCTGAGATGACCTGTGTCTGGGTCAATGCGTGGCAAGGTAGCCAACAGATCGGCAACATTGAAGAGACCATCAAAGTCATTCAACCGCCTGTCGATAATCGACTCAAAGGTCGCAGTGCTTGGCTGCGCGCACTCAGATTGCGCACAGGAAGCAAGGTATGAGCTTCGACGACGAGCCGTTACCGGGCGACAATTTGCCCATATTGCCCGGGCACACATCACCGGGACGTTTCGAGCGCGTGCTCCGTGCAGGACACTTTGCCGTCACCGCCGAGATCGCACCGCCAGATTCAGCGGACCCTAATGACGTCTTCGAGCGCGCTGCGTTATTCGATGGTTATGTAGATGCCATCAATGCAACCGATAGCTCCGGTGCCAACTGCCACATGTCGAGCATGGGCATCTGCTCACTCCTGACGCGCCGCGGCTACGCGATGATCCTGCAGCAATCCTGCCGAGACCGAAACCGTATTGCCATGCAGGGAGACCTTCTCGGTGCGGCGGCAATGGGCGTTTGCAATGTGCTCTGCCTCAGTGGGGATGGCGTGCAATCAGGGGATCATCCCGAAGCAAAACCCGTATTTGATATGGACAGTATTTCTGCACTCACCATGGTCAGAACGATGCGTGATGAGCAGCAGTTTCTCAGCGGGCGATCTATCAGCGCACCGCCCCGGCTGTTTCTGGGTGCGGCGGCGAACCCTTTTGCACCGCCTCTGGATTTTCGTCCCCACCGAATGGCGAAAAAGATTGCTGCTGGCGCGCAATTCATCCAAACCCAGTACTGTTTTGATATCGATAGAATGAAGACCTTCATGGCGCAAGCGCGGGATTTGGGGCTACTTGAAAAAGTGTTCGTGTTGGCGGGTGTCGGGCCTTTAGCCTCAGCGAAAGCCGCCGACTGGATCCGCAAAAACGTGGCAGGTGTGCATATCCCTGATGCCGTCATTGCCCGGCTCAGTGGCGCCGAGGATCAAAAACAAGAGGGGGTCAATCTCTGCATTGATCTCATCGAGCAAGTGCGCGAAATCGAGGGCATCAGTGGGGTTCATATCATGGCCTACCGCATGGAGGACCGTATCGGCGAGATCGTCTCTCGCTCGAATGCCCTCGATAGTCGAGCTCCCTGGCAACCTGCCAACTAAACCCTCCCCCTTCCTTATCATTTTCTTTATTAGGCCATTCTCATGACAATAACGACCATTAGTTCAGCTACCCGGGAAGTCCATATGGGCTTCGATCAACGCTTTGTGATTATTGGCGAGCGGATCAATCCAACCGGTCGTAAAATTTTGGCCGAAGAAATGAAAAATGGCGACTACAGCCGAGTCGAGTCTGACGCGCTAGCGCAGGTAGCGGCGGGCGCTCACATGCTCGATGTCAACGCGGGGATTCCTCTGGCGGATGAGCCACGCATTTTGGCGGAAGCCATTCAGCTGGTTCAATCGATCACCGATGTACCACTGAGCATTGATTCCTCTATTGTCGAGGCACTCGAGGCGGGTCTTGCCGTTTACCAAGGAAAAGCACTGGTCAATTCAGTCACGGGAGAGGATGAAGTGCTGGAGCGGGTGTTGCCGCTGGTCGCCAAACACAAGGCCGCTGTCGTGGCGATCTCTAACGACGAGACCGGTATTTCCGAGGATCCCGACGTGCGCTTCGCGGTCGCTAAAAAAATTGTCGAACGCGCAGCTGACTACGGTATACCCTACAACGATATTGTTGTGGATCCCCTGGTGATGCCTATTGGCGCTATCAACACCGCAGGCCTGCAGGTCATGGCGCTGGTGCGACGCCTGAGAGAGGAGCTGAAAGTGAATACCACCTGCGGCGCTTCTAATGTGAGCTTTGGCCTGCCCAACCGCAATGGCATTAACTCAGCGTTTCTCACCATGGCGATGGGTGCCGGCATGACGTCCGCGATTACCAGCCCCATGCATCCAGAAGTCATGCAAGCCGTGCGCGGTGGCGATGTCATGATGGGGCACGATCCCAACTGTACTCATTGGATCCGCGCCTATCGTGAGCCCGCCGCTGAGGGCGAGGGCCGCGGTGGCAGATCGGGACGATCAGGACGTCGCAGGAGCGCGTGAATCTTGGCTGAAACCAATGTCAAAGTGCTCTTTATGCCCTCGGGTCGGCGCGGATCGTTTCCGCGTGGCACACCCCTTTTAACAGCAGCTCGCAATTTAGGGGTCGATATCGACTCGGTCTGCGGTGGCAGGGGCCTCTGTGGCCGCTGCCAGATCAGCTGCGTGACAGGCTCTTTTGCCAAACACCAAATCGAATCCGATGTTGATCACCTCTCCCCTTTTTGCGCAACTGAAGTGAAGTTTGTCGAACGAAAGGGCCCTTTAAAGGAAGGACGTCGACTCAGTTGCCATACAACGCTGCTCGACGATGCCGTTATCGACGTGCCTGCCGAGAGTCAGGTACACAGGCAGATTGTCCGCAAAGAAATGGAGTCTCGCGATATTCGTCTCGATCCCGCCACTCGCCTTTACTATGTGCAGATTGGCGAGCCGACGCTGGAGGACCCTCGTGGTGAACTACAACTACTGATCGAAGCACTCGAGAACGACT
>JAOHHD010000038.1 GCA_028117185.1 Luminiphilus sp. | reverse complement strand
AAAAAGCTGGCGCCCATTGGCAATAAATCGCCGGACTCGAGTAACGAGGCAACCGCGTCGCCCGCGGCATCCGGGGCAACATCGGTGTGGCGGGTGGGGAGCGGGGCACTGCGCTTTTCGAGAAACGCGGTAATGCCCGCTGGCCCAGATTCTGGGTCACAGACCGCTTCGGCAAATAGCTCAGCCTCTCGGAGCAGACCAGCAGATTGTCCCTGACTCGCTCCAGTTGCGACCGCTTCCAGCACGCGGTCGACGCATCTGCCTCGACCACTGGCTCTAATTTGCGCCAGCGACTGGCTCAAGGCGGGCTGTTCTAAGATGGTCTCAGAGTAAGGGATGCCTTGGTCCTTATCAGCCAAGGCTTTTTGATGCTCGGCTTGTGCGGCAGCGAGTGGGCCCTCGTTGTTAAAGTGGGCGCGCAATCGTGCCATAGCAATTTCTACCGAGGAGGCGCCTGCTTCGGTGACCACCTCATCGACTAGGCCGCAGGCCAGCGCCTCAGGCGTCGAAATATTACGGCCGCTCACCATCAGACGGAGGGCCTCGGCCATACCGGCCTCGCCTTGACGGCGATACAGCTTGCGCACCAAACGCTGTGTGCCGCCATAACCGGGCAGCAAGTTGAGGTTGATTTCGGGCTGTCCAAACTGCGCATGCGGCGCCGAAATGACATAGGAGCAGGCCAACACCAGCTCGTTGCCGCCGCCCAGAGCAGGGCCATTGACCGCTGCGATGACGGGTTTGCCGAGTTGCTCAAGCGCGGCGAAGGCGGCTTGTGCGGTGTTAGGCGGCGTTCGTGCCGATTCCAAGTCGCCGGCTTCACCGACTTCTAATAGCTCTTTGACGTCTGCACCCGCGACAAACGCGCCGCGTGCACCGGTGATCACCACGGCATCAATATCGTCTTGATGCTCTAACTGTTGAACAACGGTATGCAGTTCATCCAATGTTCGCTCGTTGAGGGCGTTCACAGGGGGGTGCGTGATCACCAACAGCGCGACCTTGTGGTGGTCATCGAGCCGGTGCGTTTCGACACGGATATAACGCCAGGTTTGGATGATCTGGCGTGCCTCTGCGAGTCGGCCAAAGGCTGATCGAGCAAAATGGCGCGCAGCGTACGGCGCATGTACTTACCCGAGCGGGTTTCAGGGAACGCCGAGACCACCAGAAAATCAGACGGCACGGCGGTGGCGCCTTTTTCGGTGCGGACCAAATTCTGCAGTCGGGTCAGATCTTCATCAGATAATTTTCTGCCGGCTGCGGCCATGAGAAACGCAATCGGTGTTTCCCCTTTTTCGTCATGAGGGGCCCCTACGACGACGACATTGCCCACGGGGGAATCTTGTCGAAGGGTCTTGTCGCGCAGGATCGCGCCTTCGATCTCCTCGGTACCAATGCGGTGACCAGATACGTTGATGACATCATCTGAGCGGCCATGGAGGGTGAAGGCACCCTCATCGCCACAGCGAGCAAAGTCGCCCTGGGTATAGGTGAGTTCACCTTCCCAGCGCTGAAAATAGGCCTCACTGAATCGCGTCAGATCACCACGCCATTCGCTGCTGCCTAAATTGTCGCCATCACCCCAGAGGGTTCTCGCGAGATACGGGTAGGGCTGGGTAATAACCAGCTCACCTTTTTCACCGGCTTCTGCCTCTCGCCATTGGCTGACAACGCCCGAATCCGTGGTGGCCTCGGCAACCCGAACTTGCGCCTGTATCCATGGTAGCGGCCATGTTTTGGCGTCTGCCTGAAGGGGTTTAAAGTCGCCCCAAGGACAGGAGAACACGATGCCGCCGTGTTCCGTCGCCCAGTAAGAATTGATGTAGTGCGAGCAAATATTATCCATCGCAAACTGCTGAACCGTGGGTGATACGGGTTCTGCACAGAAGGTCCCCACTTTGAGCGACGACATGTCGTAACGCGACATCTCCTGCGTGCTGGCGGGGTCGGTCATGACTGCTTTTAGGAACGTGGATCCCGCCTTAAAAATCGTCACGTTATTGCGCTCAATAATCGAGGCAAAGCGACCCGCATGCGGAAACAGCGGTGAGCCTTCGGCGATCATGGTCGACATACCAAAGGCAAGCGGCGCGGCAATAAGATAAGACTGCCCGGTAATCCAGCCGGGGTCGCCAATCACATAGAGACAGTCGTCTTGATTAGCATTAAAGACGGTTCGGAGTGTATGGGTAATACCCGAGAGCCAGCCGCCATGGGTGTGGACCACGCCCTTTGGTTTGCCGGTTGAGCCAGAGGTGTAAATGATAAAGAGCGGCCAGTTGGCCTCGACTGGCACTGCCGCCGCGTGGGGTCCGACAGCCTGCCAAAGGGCGGTATCGTCCAGCGCGTAAAGGGCAGCGCGATCGGCAACGCCGGCGTCGGCGAGCAAGGTGGTTTCGACTTGCGCGACGAGGTCTGGAGACCAGCTGTCCCGGGCATGCTCGACAATATCGTTGCCGGTGTATCGTATGACAATGACGTGGGTCACTGCGTGGCCCACATTGGCCAGTTCGCTGGCTACTGTGGTGCGTAATTCGGCGATCACCTCCGGTGCAGTGCCGCGCTCGCGTTCGAGTGCCAGACCCAATTCGCGCATCACGTCGGCCCGCTCCAGCGTGATTTCGCCGGCAATGGCCTCTGAGACCTGTGCTTCTAATCGCTCTGCAACGTCCGCAGACAAACGCGACCGCAATGTGGCGGATAACGCCTCAAGTGCCGCAGGGCGCGGAATGTAGTTGTCGAGTGCGGGGTCGGTGTAGGTGCTCTTATAAGGCACGACCTCGGCATTGCGGTAGCCGCCATCGGCCGTGATCACTACTTTTGCCCCGGCGTCATGAATGCGGTCAGAGAGGGTCTTGGCAGAAAACCCACCAAAGACCGGCGTATAGATCACCCCCAATCGTTGGCAGGCGAGAATATAAAAGATTTGCTCCAACACATTGGGTAGGTTGAGGGCCACCCGATCGCCACAGCTCAGGTCTGCTTGCTTGAGCACCCGAGTGCGCAGCGCAACTTCAACCAGTAACTCCCGGTAGGTGACGCGCTGTTCGTGAACCGGTCCGCCGCGTCCGTCGTTTTTTGAGGGGTCCCAGCGATCGCCCTCAAAAACGATCGCAATCTGGTCTCCACGCCCGCTGAGCACGTGTCGATCGATGAGGTTGAAGCAAGCGTTGGTCTGTCCGTCGACAAACCAGCGGTAGTAGGGGGCGAGACTGTCGTCCAGTGGATGAGACCATGGCTGCCAGCTGGCATCGGCGTGGGCGCTACTGGCGTCGCTACCGTGCCAACCAGTCCACTCGCCTGTCTCGGTCTGACTGATCCAGGCTTGCGTGTTGCCGTCGAACCAGTGCAATTCGCGCCCTGCGATACCGGCGTGATAGCCCGCAGGGTCACTCACTGCGTGTGCTCTGGTATTATCTTCGTCCTGCTGGGTCGGCAAAATCCCCCAGCGCTGGTCCTGGTTACTCACGATGCCTCCTCACTCTCACAAGATGGCGTGCTGCTCGCACCAACTGGTTCCGATCGCTCACAGCTCGCCCACACCCTTTTACTTTCGGCGTTCAACATGCCTTTGCGACAGAGTCATCCCCAGAGTGCTCGCCTTCGTGGAAACCAGACGATCCTTAGACACTGACATGGGGAGTTACGCCAACTATTACCGTCCGGATCACTTGGGTTGTTCACCCCGTCGCGCTGGTGAAAAGGGGTTTCCACTGTGAGGAAAAGTCGATACCCAAAACCCTTGAGGCGTCTTGTGGTCGACTCGCTGTCCCTATGAATAGCACAGCGTTATGCTAGGCAATGACAAGTAATGACACGCAATGACGCGCGATATCGATCGTTGGGCCCTGTGGCCCTTTGTAGCGCGCCTCACAGCAGATCGATCGTCCCCTGACCGTGCGATCAGGCGTTTAAGGAACCCTTAATGACCCAGAGACCCAACCCGCTCAATGCTTATCTCGGCCACTTAGGTGCCGCGACGATCGAATGGATTGGGGTCCGTCCGCGCCGGCGCGAGCCCTTGGTGGCCGTCTCTGGCGCCGAGGCGGTCGCTGAGATGGGGTTGCGTGGGGATCACCGAATGGGCAAAACGCCGGGTTCGGGTCGGCAGGTCACGCTTATTTCTCGCGAATTTGTGGCGCAAATTGAACAGCACCTCGGCAAAAGCGGCCTTGACCCCGCGCTGCTGCGACGCAATATCGTCGTGTCAGGTATTAACCTGAACGCCCTGCGGCGCCAACAATTTTGGTTAGGAGGGGCGCTCTTTGAGGCCACTCAGCTCTGTCATCCGTGTGCGCGCATGGAGGCTGAACTGGGGCCAGGCGGCGTCGTCGCGATGATGGGTTACGGCGGGCTCTGCGCCAAGGTGTTGCAGACGGGACAGATCGCCATTGGCGATAGCCTGCGGTTGGCTGCGTCATGACGAGCCTGCTGAGCGCCATGGCGGTGCCACCCGAGCAGGCCATCTGGGTCTTATTGTCGGTGTGTTTGGCCGCCTTGATGCGCGCTTTTACCGGTTTTGGATTCGCGATGCTGGCGGTGCCCGTCTTTTCACTCTTTTTATTGCCCGGCGATGCGGTTGTGCTGAGCGCCGCACTGGCACTCATCCTCGGCTTGATCGGCTACCGTTCGTGGTGGCGACAGTTCCCAGTGGCACCCGCCGTGCCGATGATCAGCGGGTCTGTGATTGGCACCGCGATTGGTGTGTGGTTTCTTGCCTCACTATCGGTAGCGCAATTTCAGCTTTGGATCGGTATTTCGGTGGTGGTGGCGTCGTTGGCGCTTGCGCGTGCTGAGCCGCGAGAACGCGTTGCGTCCGCCACTGTCTCTGTCGGCACGGGCGTCCTGTCTGGCTTGATGAACGGTGCCTTTGCGATACCTGGACCACCTGTGGTGATGTATGTCATGGCGACCATGGCAAACCCCGCGCATGCACGTGCCTTTTTGATGATGTTTTTTGTCTGCTCCAACATTGTGTCCCTCATCATGTTTGCCTGGGCAGATCTCGTCACACCGCAGCCGTTTCAATTGCTGTGGATCGCATTACCTGCCATGTGGTTGGGCAATCTGCTGGGTAATTGGGCATTTGAGCGGTTTGCGGGGGAGGCCTATCGCCCCGTGGTGGTCGGGCTGTGTATTTTGATCGGAATGAGTATCTCACTGAAGGCGCTTTTTTGGGGCTAGTTTCGTCGGAGTTAGTTTTGTCAGAACTCGTCTCGTTGGCGCTAATTGGTTGGGGTTAGCCTCGAACGAGTCCGGAGTGCGTTGTTTGATCAGAGCAACGTGTCGTCGTTAAGAGCAGCGTGCCGTTATCGAGAGTGACGTATCGTTGCAGCGAGTGGCGGCTCGTTATTTAAAGCGGCGCGTCGTCATTTAGAGCGGCGCATCGTTGTTAAGAGCGGCGTGCGGTTGTTAAAAGTGGCGCGTCGTTGTTAAGAGTGGCGTGAGCCCACATGACGTCGTGCGACCATTGCCGAGTCATGGCCGGCGGCAAGCAGCAATGAGAACCCGCGCCTCGTTAAGCAAATGCCCGCAAGGTTATTGAGGCGACTCGGTGTATTACTGCTTCGTATTGTCGCGCACAATTTTGGCCTTCTGCCGCTCCCAATCGCGATTCTTCTCTGTCTCGCGTTTGTCGTGCAGTTTTTTTCCTTGTGCCAATTCGATGCGCGCTTTCACCAAGTGCCCCTTCCAGTAGAGCGCAGTGCAGACGCAGGTTTGGCCCTTCTGTGTCACGCCCGCGTTAATTTGCGCCAGCTCTTTTTTGTGCAGCAGCAATTTTCGCGTGCGAGTTGGATCCGTGACAAAGTGCGTCGATGCGGTGCTGAGCGGGTTAATGTTGGCGCCCAGCAGATAGGCTTGACCGTCTTTCATCAGGACATAAGAATCCGTGAGCTGGACTTTGCCCGCTCTCAACGCCTTTACTTCCCACCCTGTCAACGAGAGTCCTGCCTCAAAGGAATCGAGCAACTGATACTCGAAGCGTGCTCTTTTGTTCTGCGCGATGGTATTGTCAGACGGCTTTTTACGTTTGGATTTTGCCATGACCCCATTATACGGCCGAGTGCGCCTCGCTGTGCCGGTATTCTTACGACCTTGGTTGCCAGGATGGGTTGACTCGCGGTGGCACAGTGCTCGATCGTAACGTCCCCCAG
>JAOHHD010000037.1 GCA_028117185.1 Luminiphilus sp. | reverse complement strand
CCATGACATGATCTTCCGTCCCGGCCAGTGTGCTCGGATTTCTGCGCCGATTGATCCGCCTCATCGCTTCTATCTTCATCCCTTCGGGAAACAATGCGGGCACCGCAAGATACAGCCGCTCTAAGAACGCATCGAAATCATCTGGACCGCCAGTCAGCTCCAAGGTCGCATTCAATTTGACTAGCGCGTCTAGCGCCTCTGGCTCCTTTACTTCGCTACCCACGACCGTTAACCCCGCCTCGCTGGCAAGCTGTCTGAGTTGCTGCTGCAACAGCGCACCGCCGCGCCCCGTGTCCCCCGTATCCTCAATCGCAAGCTCCGACAGCGCGACATCAATATCCGCCAATGTGGCCGTAATACTCGGTGCTGCCTCGATATACCCCAACAATCGACTGATACGGGGCTTGGTCGCACTAATCTCAGCAACATTACTCATCCACCATCCAAAAATATTGCCTAGGGTTATCAGGGTCAATGTCATCACTACAAGGCCCGCACCGATCAGCACTGAACGCGCCTGCACAGGGAGCTGCACCAGCGCTTGCCGGACTCTCACTTCTTGTTCCAACAGCGACGCACTAAGCGTTTGGTAATTCATTGCGACACCTCTGCCAGAGGTGTTTCCGGCGCAACCACCAGTTCCTCTGCCTCAGGTTTTGGGGGTTCAGTCACATGCCACTGGATGCTGAATCGTTCGAGCCCATTATTGAGATCACGTGCAAAAGCGGACAGCGCAGCAACGTCGGTATAGCCCGCCTGCTCCGTCAGCATTCGCAAGTAGACTGACGCGTTATTGGAATAACCGCTGACAACGACCTCATGACCGTCAAAATTGAGCCTATCGAAATAGACCGTATCTGGCGCCGATGCGGCAATATGATTAAGCCAATATTGATAATTCGGGCGCCCAACAATCGCCTCCTGAAGAACGCCTAGTCGCGCGCGCGCCAGCTCGAGTTTCTGCCGACGGCTTGCCGCCTCCGCCGCGTCGACCCGCACTTGCTGAAATGCCGCGTCCAAGCTGTCTGCGCGGAGCGAAGTTACAAATGCGATAGACGTCAAGCCGATCATGACAGACATCCAAACCCCTGCCCACAATCCCGCTGCCCGCATTAACTTGCCGCGATAGGCCGCTCGGCGTGTCTGTCCACCAAACCCCGCAAAGCTGATAGGAGTGCCATTATCCGATAGCGCCCAAACTTCAGGGGCGTTAGTGAAGCCATTTTCGAGGGGTAATTCAGTGGTCTCTAGCGTCTCGTCGATCGCTGCTTGCGCGGTAATCGCCAATACGACCTCAATGACCGATTCGCGTCTTGACAGCACGCGCCACGCCGCCCGAGTGTCCTGATCCGAAAAGGGTGACGACAAGTCAATCTCGAGGGCCATCGCCGCCTCGAGGTCCTCTTCGCTCGCCGCGGGCAGTTGCAGTGTTTTTAATAATACCGCGTCCTGTGGGAGCGCCACCGCAAAGCACATCCCAATGTCACGGCGATATTCAGCACTCTCACTGCGATCGCTGCGGGTTTCGTCGCAAAGTCGATCCGCTTGATACAGCGATTCTGTCCCCTCTGAGAAAAGTGTTACCGGTGGATCAAAATGCCGTAATAACCAAGCTTCACGATCATAAAGCAGCTGCTCAAGCCCCAAAGCAAGCCATTTTCCGGCTCGCGTGAGATCCAGACCAAACAGACTCCAATTGTTCGTTATTTGCCCCATCACCTACCCCGAATGGCCGCCCTTCTTGTACCTAGGCTTTTCAACCCTAGCCAGTCGCACAGCAGAAAATTCATCAGACCCGCGACTCTCGACCCAAATACGCTGCAAGAACCCTTCTGACGGCGAGGTCGAGACTTCTATTTCCACGCAATAATACCCAGACGCCACCGCCGCGCCAGATTCGGGGCCTGAATCCGGCATAGACTCGTCCTCCAAACCACCGCCAAAGGCGGCACGCATCTCGGGCGGCGACGCCGCCGCGTCCACACCCGATCCCACATTAAAAGGCGAGATACTGGGTCGAATGCGGTCATAAATCGCACGATTCATACCCTCTACTCCCAGTAGCTGCTCCACATAGACGCCAGCGCGGCTCTGTCGATGACGCGAGAAGGATTGAAAACTGCCCACAGGCCCGGAACCAGCAGAGGTGGCTTCCAATTCTGTTTCAACAATCTGCTGCGCAAGAGACGCTGCATTGCCCTCATTCATTGCGCCGACTCCGACAAGCAGTTGCTGCCAAACGTCCGGGTCTGCTTCAGCAATCGACACAAAGCCCGACGCAGGATAGACGGTTGCCACAATACGGAAACCGTCAAGTTCATACTGGGTCTGGAAAACGCGAGTGAGCGCCGCCGAATCCGCTTCGCCCTCATCATTAGCAGCCGTCCTGGCCCGCGCGCGATCTAACACCGCCAACCGGGCGATGCCTTTACCGATCACGAAAGCCTGCGCCTCTCCCAGGCGAGCCGATGCAAGATTCACTTCGTCGCGGGCCAACGCCAAAGCGCCACCCACGGTAATCGCCATAGCAGCTACTAACCACATTACCAGTACCAGCGCGGCACCTTGCTGCGAGCGAGACCGACTCACGTCGAGGCCCTATAGCCATCGAACGCCACCACTAGCGCTGGCCACGCCATGCCCTCAATTTCCCACTTTAACTGGACTCCGGGCGGCAAGTCGGCACTGAGTGCTTCGCTATCACTGTTATCGTCACTGTCAGCGTAGCCACGCCCGGCATCCGGTTCTTCCAGGCTGTTTACGCTAAAGCTGCGGACGTTTGTCAGCAACGTCTCGGACGGAATGACTGCTCCCCATTTAGGGTCGCTGTCCGCTTGCTCCGCCAACTCCGAGTCGGGAATCGCAAAGTCGAGCATCAGAGCATCGCCCTCTCGACGCAACCGTAACCACGTTACACCACCGGCCGCTCCGACCCGGTCAATGGGTGCCAGCCAGCTAATCTGGCCCCCTGTAGCATCGAAAGCGCCTTGGTGGGGCGAATACGCCTCGCGCAAGACATGCCTGAGAAAGTAGGTCACCTCCCGCAGTCGCGCTGTTCGGTTCGCAGACTGTTCCACTGCGGTATAAGTAGTGGCAAAAGTACGCAGCGATGCAGACAGCGCCAACATCACCATAGAGAGCACCACAGCGGAAATCATCACCTCTACCAGTGTCATCCCCGACTCGCGACGCATATTAGGCCCCATTACTCAATTTGCTGGCGGTCCTCAAACTGACGGTCCTCGGTTGCCCTTCACCGGGCCAACTCACCCTCAAACGAACCCAACCGATGCCCGACTCTTCGCGCTCAGGAATTAGCTCTACCCAGCCCTCCCAGCGGTAAACACCAAACTGGCCTTGAGCTCTCTCTCCCTCATTGGGCTGGGTCACCAGAAACGCATCCAGTTGAGACTCGGCCAAAGTGGTTGCGACAGCATATTCGGCAGACACGCGCGCATTGCGTGTGGCACCCGAAGCGGCCTGATACAAAGTGCCCAGCGCAAGCCCCAGAATCACCAACGCCGCCAGCATTTCAACCAATGAGAATCCGGTTTCGCGCCTCGCTGTGGAAAGTCTACCAACACGACGCGTTAAGGCTGTCATCGTTGCACCGTTTGGGTCACGTCACCCATCAACCAGCCTACTTGCACAAGGGTGCCGGCACCACCAGGGCCGGCAATCTCAATATCACCGCCAGTGGACCCTCCGAATGGGTAAAATCGAATAGCAGCGGCGCCTGCCTCAGGGCTCACCTCCGCCGCACTGGTGACGGTAAGTGACACCACGTCGGGTAGCGTCGCCATACCCGATTGGTCGCCCCCTATGCCGACTTCCTTGCGCTCCGGATAAATCACAAGGTCGACCGGTTGTCCCGTCCGAGCAGACTGCCTGCGAGCACTTTGCGCCGCCGAGATGACCTCTCTGACGGCACCGCGATAGGCGAGGGAATCGGACAGCGCCCCCATATTCGGTAACGCGATGGCGAACAACAGGCCCGCAATCACCATCACCAGCGTGATCTCAATCAGCGTAAAGCCGCGCGCGCGCTGCACCGCTATCGGCCGCCTACCCGGTAATATCGGCGTCTTCACCACTGCCGCCGCCGCGACCGTCAGCGCCATACGATAAGATGTTCGGGCTGCCCCCTGAATACTGATACTCGTAGGGATTACCCCACGGGTCATCGGGTAACTCGCCCTTTTTGAGGTAAGGGCCATTCCAGCCTCGCGCACCCGAGGGTTGGCGCACTAGCGCATTGAGTCCTTGTTCACTCGTTGGGAACTTGCCCACATCGAGCTTGTACAGCTCTAGCGCCTGCTCTAAATCATTAATTTGGATCGCCGCCGACTTAGACTTGGCGCCGCCGAGCTGATTGAGCACTTGCGGCCCAACCAGTGCCGCCAACATACCGAGGATCGCCAGCACCACCAGCAACTCCACCAGTGTGAATCCTTTCATGCTGCGTCTCGACTTTTTGTCACGCAAGTTGTCACGCATGTTCTTCACCCCTCTTGTTGCCATTTCAGTCTCAGTCAGTCTCTCAGAATGCCATGGTATTCACGGAGAGAATCCCCATTAAAATACCCATAATAATAATCGCGATGAGGCCACCCATTCCTAAAATCAAGGCGGGTTCCAATAACGTCAGCGCGCGCTTCACGTCGGCTTCTACCTCCGCCTCATAGACCTGCGCCAACTCCAATAGCATCGTATCGAGTCGCCCAGACTCCTCGCCTACCAATACCATTTGCACTGCGAGCGGCGAGAACATTTCTGGCTGCATCGACTTGGACAGCCGCTCTCCACGCTTAATTGCCGGCGCCAAATTATCAAGATGGTGACGCAGTACCGTATTACCGACGGTCCCACTGGCGATATCGGTAGCTTTTAAGATGGCCACGCCGTTACCGAGCAAAGTGCCCATCGTTCGGGCAAAGCGCGATACTTCAAATTTTCGAATCAAAGGGCCCGCCAGGGGCAGGGTGAGGGCGCGCACATCGAGCCAGTTGCGACCCTGCGGCGTGGCAAGCCATTTTCTTATCACACTGGCACCGCCCCCGATCACGATCGCCATCAACCACCACCATCGAGCGACCACGTCACCCAGAGAGATAATGATCGCGGTGAGCATCGGTAGGCCATCACCCATTTCTTCGAACAGCGACTCAAATTCCGGCACAACATAACCGAGCATAATCGCGACGGACAAGGATGCCACCACCGCCAAAATAGCGGGATACACCATCGCAGAGACAATGGTTGAACGGACCGCGCGGCTGCGCTCTAAATACCCCGCCAACTCGGTCAGCACGCCGGCAAGATTACCGCTCGCCTCTCCGGAGCGAACCATACTGATATAAAAACCACTGAATACCGCACCGTGCTGCTCTAGCCCTACCGTCAGTGACCGACCGGATTTCAGCGTGGTCAAAATAGCTTCCATCATCACCCGGTGCACGCCGGGCGCCGCGGAATCAATTTGCACCTTCATCGCGCGATCGAGGGGCAGACCCGCCTGCAATAAAATACCCAGCTCTGAGGTAAAGCGCAGCACTTGCTCCGCGCTGCTGTGTTCTGCGCGCGAGCCAAACCCCGGCAGCGTGAAACCGCCGCGCGGCGCTGACTTACCCTCTCCCTTGCCCGCCGCGCGCTGCGACGTCGCCGCTCCGCCCGCTGACGGTTTCAGCACAATCGGCGTCAAGCCGCGAGCGCGTAAGGCGCGCGCCGCTGATTGTAGGTCGACGGCGGACTCCACACCCTCCGTTAACCCCCCCGACCGATCGGAGGCGCGATAGTCAAACACTGCCATCGTTGCTTGCTCCAGGTCCTTAATCGAGGTCAAGATCGGCTTGGTCTTGTGTCACCCGCAAGACCTCATCAATCGATGTTTGTCCAGCCAAGACCTTGCGCATACCGTCATCGTAAAGGGTGCCCATGCCTTTTGAACGCGCAAGCTCCCGCAGCTGATTGGCATCTGCACCGTCGAGTATGACTCGCTGGACCTCGTCGTCTAAAACAAATAGTTCATGAATCGCTGAGCGCCCTGAATACCCGGTGCCCTTACATTGATCACAGCCCACCGCCTCGAAGACATCCGCACCCTCTGACTCATCTCCCGCTATACCCAATCGCTGTAATTGCTTGCCGTCGAGCTGCGCCGATTTTTTACAGGCCGAGCACAAAACACGCAGCAAGCGCTGCGCCAACACACCATTGACTGCAGCCGTAATCAGAAAACGTTCAACACCCATATCCTCAAGGCGGGTGATCGCACCCGCCGCCGTA
>JAOHHD010000036.1 GCA_028117185.1 Luminiphilus sp. | reverse complement strand
CGGGTCCTCAACCGTAATAATTTTCAGTGAATCAGAATCGAGATTGGAGAGAGAGGCGTAGAGCGTTGTCGTCTTACCCGATCCGGTAGGCCCGGTTAACAGCAGCACACCGTGAGGACGGTTTAACAGTGATAGATACTGCTTGAGAATGTCGGGACTAAAGCCCATCCCGCTGATATCTAACTTGACACTTTGTCGATCCAATACGCGCATCACCACACATTCGCCGTGCACGGTGGGTAAGGACGACACCCGCAAATCTAGCTCGTGACCTTTTACGCGCATCATAATGCGGCCATCTTGGGGCAGCCGGCGCTCTGCAATATTGAGGTTAGCCAGCAATTTAACTCGCGAGATAACTGCCGCCGATAATCGTTCATCCACCGGCTGCGCCGCATCTTGCAGCACGCCGTCGACCCGATAGCGGGTCCGCAACCCGCCATCCACCGATTCAATATGAATATCCGATGCGCCCAAATCAAGGGATCGCTGAATCAGTTGATTGACCAATTGAATGACCGGCGTCTCACTGGCCAGGTCTTTCAGGTGCTCGACAAATTCCTCATCGTTGACGTAGGCCTCAGCCGCCTGCTCAAAGTCGCCTTGCTCCTCGGCAAGATAAACCTGTAGCGCTTGCTCAATATCCTGCGACCCGGCTAACGCCATGGTTATCGGCTTCCCGGTACCCAACTTCAATGCTTTCTGAACAAACGTGGCTTGTGGTTCTGCTGAGGCGAACACCATGCCATGCTCGTCCGCTTTTACCGGCGCAATGTGATTGTTAAACAAAAAAGCCGTCGGCAACGGCGCAATGTCCAGAGGCTCCTCGGGAAAGTCATCCTTTTGGATCCAGTCGACCTGCAAGTGCTCCGCCAACATCCGAAAGAGATCAGGCTCTGCAATGAGGCCAAGGCGAGTGAGCACGTCACCAATGTAGCCGCCCATTTCTCGCTGTGCAGCCAGGGCGCGCTCAAGATCGCGGGAGGCCAGCAGGCCCTCGGCAATCAGCCGCTCGCCAAATAGCATCGCGGATGGTTGGTTTGCCTGCACTGCCTGAGTCACATTCGTTCTCCACCTGATCGGGATACTCTCTGGCGCAAACCTCGCCAGCCTTCGCGCCTAGGGTCCGTCTCGCTGCCCTGACAATAGCCATGTCTGAGGACGGCTACCTTGGGCTGAGTTGGCCGTATGACCCAAAAGCGCCGACTTTTTGTTCCTGCCCGATGTTACGACGGTCGCCCTAAAAGGCTTATTCCAGCTAACTCAACAGCTTATGACATTGTTCAGCAAAAGAGTAAGGAATAGCGGGGGTAGTTTTCACACAGGGTTCACCCACGGCGGATCTCATATTCAGATGGATTTGTGCCTGTGTCATCGTTATTCTCCTTTTACCGCATGAGGGCCCCGCTGCGCTGCAGTCATCGCCTGTCGCCATTGTTGCTATGTGAACTTGAAGAAATATGACTAACCGAAACGTGCTGTTGCACTATCACATTTTCAAAAATTCGGGGACCACGTTCGAACGCGTTTTAAATGACAACTATGGCGAACAACACATCTCATTCGATGGGCCGTTTCCTTTTTCCCATATCAACCAAGACCAGTTGGGCATGATCATCGAGCGACATCCGGCCGCGGTGGCCTGCTCATCTCATCAAATTCACCTGCCGGCTCCCTCATCGATGGCTTTTCGGGCCATTCCCGTCGTTTTTATTCGTAACCCAATGCTCCGTATCAGGTCCGTCTATTTTTTTAACCAGCGCCAAAATAAATCTTTGAAGAAGGGTGCGCATAACAATCCGCTGGAGGGGCTTGAGCAGTGGGTGATCTCTGCACTGGCCGGCGATCACAATTTGAATCAGATCTCTAACCTACAAACCGGCTTCGTGAGCCGCTGCTACAACTTGCCGCCGAAACGTCAGGGCATCGATGGTCGCGTCAACTACGACTTACAAACCGCGATTAACAATCTTAGCCTTGTCCCCTGCCTCGGTCGGACAGAACATTTTGATACCGATGTTGCGAGCTTTGCCGACACCCTGGCGCGTTTTGACATACCCTTTTCGTATCAATCAAAACGAGCAGAGAACATCAGCTCCCCAGATCATGGTCAACCCATCAGCGAACAGCTCACCGCCATGCAGGAGAGCCTCACTGCGGCAACCTGGGACAAACTGCGGTGGATGAATCATCAGGATCTCGCACTTTATGACATCGTGCACGATATGCTGGAAAAGCGACTAACAACCGGTTTCACGATCCCAGTCGCCTAAGGACGCCGTCAGCGCTTCGCGCAGGGCTGTCGCTGCCACTTGAGATGTAAAACGTCCCTCCAGGGATGCCCGACCGTTATCAGAAAGTGTCCGCCATAGCTGAGCATCGTCATACACCGCGAGTATGGCATCGGCAAAAGCACGCGGGGTCGACGCTGACAAGACATTCTCGCCATGAACAAGCCCCATACCCTCGACGGCGGCCGGTGAGCCTACGACCGGCACACCAAAACTCAGTGCTTGATTAACCTTGCCTTTCACACCCGCCCCGTAGCGTAGTGGTGCGATTGCCAGGCGGCACTGCTCGTAATGTGGCGAGAGATCCTCAACAAATCCGAGCATTGTCAGCCCCTGCTGCTCTCCCCATTTTTTCAAGCTGTCCGGCATGCGGCTGCCGATGATAATCGTCTCTGCCTCAGGACAAGCGGCTCGAACCAACGGCCAAATCTCATTGCCGTAATACTCCACGGCATCGATATTGGGCGGATGCTGAAAACCGCCAACGAAAAGAATGCCTTGGCGACCTTCAAACTGGGTTTTGGTTTCACCGACATCATGCACGTTGCTGATCAGCGCCACTTTTGCCGAGGGGATTTCCTGCGCAAGCGTCGCGGCCTCCACCTCACTGACCACTATGGTCATATGCGATTTGGCAATCACCTGACTCTCTTCTTGATAGGCATGCTCAGCTAGATCTCGGGTAGCTGATTTGCCATCCAATTCATACTGCCTGCGCAGTCTGAGGTAATGCAGATCAATCGTGTCGAACCAAACTTTGGTTTTGGGGTGACACTCGCGCAAGAGATCAACAAGTCCTATGGCAATATAATGGCGGCACAAGACAACGACATCGTATGAGTTGCCTTTAGCACGCAAATAATCCGACATAGATTGGACATAGGGCGCGTGCAGTACCTCAATACCTTCATCTCGCAGCGCCTGAGAATAGGGCTCGTCGGCTAACAAGTTATTGGCAGCGAAGGTGACTTTGCAGCCGAGCTGAATCAATATCCGAAGCAGGCGAAAAGTGCGCAGCGACCCAGAATCCTGATCTGGCGTGAGCACACACGCCTCCACCCATAAGACACGGACCTTTGCCTTGCGATCACATTCCCTCTCTGGCATCACCCCATTGGGCGCGTGATGCGCTAACTGATGCCCCCACTTCGCCACAAAACCTGACTGATTACTCAGCTGATACGCTTTTAAACCCGATGACGTATCGGTGCCATTTGAGACACCCTCAAAATGAATGACCTGCGCCGCAGGCTGATACAGGACGCGCTTGCCCACTTCACGGACTGCAAAACACAAATCCGTATCTTCGTAATAACAGGGGGCAAAACGCTCATCAAATCCGCCCAGTTGCCCCCATAATGCCGTGTCCACCATCAATGCGGCCGCAGAGCAATAATCTGCCTCGCGCACATAATTGAAACGGGGCGCACCGGCATCCTCGTCTCGTCCCCAGTTCCAACCGGATCCATCCCGCCAGATGATTCCACCTGCCTCTTGCAAGACGCCATTGGGGTACAGCAATTTAGCACCCACTGCGCCCACATCTGAAAACCGATCAAAGGTGTGCCACAGCGCATCAATCGCACCTGCCAACACTTGTGTATCGTTATTCAGTAATAACACGCGGCAACCGAGAACGGTCTTCACCGCACTGTTACACGCGCGCAAAAATCCCTGATTGCGCTCGTGACGCAATACTTTCACTCCCGCAAGACCGAGCGCTTCAGGGTCAAAGGGCTCCTCGTAGGCGTCATCAACCACTATCACCTCAAAAGAAACCGACGGTGGCTGAGCAAAAATGGCGCGCAAGCAGTCTGCCGTCATCTGATGTTGACCATAACTCGGAATGACGATCGACAGCTCGGGTGACAGCGAAGCGGAGAAGTCGATTGGACCCTCGGGCAGACTGGGTAGCATGTCATGCTCTAGCGGGTCTGATTGGTCTTGGTAGGGTGTATTCAACGCCTTATTGCGCTCACGCCACCGGACCCACCGTCGATTAATAAAATGGACCACGCCGGCCACTCCGCCCATGGCATAGTGATACCGGATCGCTAAATAAGCACGCTTTAAAAAATCCAGCGGTACGGCGATGACAAATCGCGCTCGCCTAAATCGGGATCTTAGATACCTGACGAGAATGAGAAGGATATTCATCAATCCAGGGTTCCGCAGATCTTCGATGACCTCCTTGAGGCGTGCTTCCTCGCGCTCGGCCACCTCCTTCAGTTCGCCAATCACCATTTTTAAATGCGTGGCCTCATGCTCTGCCGCTTGCTTGAGTTCGTTAATGACCCTTTTAAAATGGCTTACCTCATGCTCTGAAGCTTGCTTGAGTTCGCTAATAGCGTCATTCAAATGGGTCACTTCTCCAGCTCTTGCGGCAAGGTGCGTTTCCTGTTGAGCTACTAGGGCGACTTGATCAGCTACCAAAACACGCAATGCAGCTTGCGCCTCCTCACTCCGCGCATCCAAAGCGCCACTCAGCAACACTTCAATCGGTGGCAGCGGCGCAAGCGGCCGATCATTAATATCCTCTAACTCGACCAACACCGCCATCAATGCCTCTCGGTTTATTGGCTCGGGCAAGGACAGCGGTGCTAAGTATCTGCCCACATACTCTGCCGGCGAGGTAACAACGAGCTCGGTCTTAACGGCATCATTCGCCTGCCGATACGCGCGTGGTTGCGCAAGCAATGTGTCGATTAAAGTGGTCGCATCGGTGTCGGCAGGCAATAACGATGCCCGAGCAAGGCCTTCAAGGCGCTCTTCGAACGCTCCAATCGACAGCGCCACAATCGGCAATCCAGTCGCAAGACAGGCGGTCAAGGTATAGTTATAGGTCTCAGGCACTTGTGATAAGAACAAAAAGCAATCGGGTCGCTCTCTGAGCAAAATATACGGTAATAGCGCATTCTGATACGGGCCGGTTACCAGTGCTCGTGTGCTTTTCGGAAGGGGCTTTTCGGTCGCACCAATGATGGCAAAATCAATGGGCAATTCGTCCGCTTCTGAGCGCTGTATCGCGGTAGCCAAAAGGTCATACCCTTTGATCGATAGCAGCGAACCCACTACCGCGATCTTGATTCTTGACTGACTCATGGATCGATGTCCACTCAGCGTACTGGCAATGACTTCAGGGTGTGGCCAGATGCACGTCGCCACGCCCTCGTAATACTCCTCAATCACCGACGCAACAAACGCGGAGGGACAGATAACACGCTCTGCTTTTAATAGGTGCTCGGAAAACAAGCCTCGCCATGCCTCTATCGTGAGTCCCCATGGATTTTGTCTATTCTCAATACAGATATTGCAGCCGGCATCGTCCGGTCTACCGCAGTACTTTCCACGGTCATCTTGAAAGTGAAACTGAGGGCAAGCAGTCACAAAGTCGTGCACTGTTACATCAAACGGAATATTGAGATGGTCGGGCAGCGCTAATACCCACTGTGGTAGGTCCGCGTAATGGTGAAAGTGAAGACGCTGTATTCCCAGCGCCCGAGCCAGCTTTAGCACCAAAGCCTCTGACTTTGTCGCATCCAGCAGCTCTCTAAATTGCGTATCATTCGCCAATGACTCTACGGCAATACCCTTTTCACCATAGGGCCTCAGCGCCAGATTAAGACCATCGCTGTTTTGTGCACAGTGATGCGCTAGAGATTGAGCGTGCTCCTCAACCCCACCGCCACGGTGGTGGGTGATGTGCAACACCCTCGGGCCAGTAAAACGGGTTAGCCGCTCAATCGTGCAACGCAGTCGAGCTGGCTGCGCCGGATCCTCGCGAATCCAGTCTTGGACCTGTCTCGAAAAATCAGGATAACGTTGATCAATGATCTGCTGAGCTTCGGCTTTACGCTTTGTCGATTCAACGCCAAACGAACCGCCTCCGGCGTGATACACAAACACATCGCAGGCGAGTAAATGACGCCACCCCAGGGCTGCCGTCGCGAGACAGAACTCGTTTTCCTCACCATACCCCCTGCCGTAGCGCTTATCGAAACCGCCCGTAATACGCCAGGCCTCGCGCGACACGAACATACAAAACCCAATCGCCGTGGGCAGCGCCACAGACGAACCGGCATTCACGGCTGCCATCGCCAGATCAATGGCCGCAGTCGGCACATCCTCATCGCTTGCAGGCTTTGTTGTGTCTTTGGGGTAACTGGCAATCGTGGCGTTATTCGAAAAAGGCGTGACCGTAGCCACTTTAGCGCCGGGCGCTACGTGAGACACCATACGATCTAGCCAATTACCGTGAACTTCGGTGTCTGCATTAAGCAGCACAAAATCATTGTCAGGATGCACCGCCGCGCCACGATTGCAGCTAACGATAAAGCCTTCATTCTGTTCATTGGTCAGCAGTGTGATCAACGCTTGATCCGCCAGTGCCGCTAAATACTGGTGGATTTCGGGTTCAGGCGAGCAGTCGTTTACGACAATAATATCGCCCTGGATCTCGTTGTGATGCGCTAGCACCGAGCTCAGGCAAGCCCTCACCTGTCCTTCGTTTGCATAAATGGGTATTACAATATCGACTACTGATGAGACGCCGGTCTTTTGCTCTACAAGAGACGCGTCATTCACCATTATCGCAGCGATACCTTCCAACACATGACCCAATCACTCCTAAGCCCATCAACAAAAAATATGCGGTACGGTCATTAAGCAGGGAACCGATAATCCGCAAACAGGTCACGTAAGGCGGTTTTTTGTATCTTGCCGGTCGCCGTGTGCGGCATGTCTTCAATAAACTGTACATCATCCGGAATCCACCACTTGGCAATCTTTCCTTCGAGATACGCTTTCAACTCGTCAGGAGAGGGGTCTTCACCCGGTGCCTTGACCACGATGAGCAGTGGCCGCTCACCCCACTTGTCATGAAGGCGACCAATGACCGCCGCCTCCGCCACCTTGGCGTGCCCGGTAGCGACATTTTCCACTTCGATTGAAGAAATCCATTCGCCGCCCGATTTAATAACGTCTTTGGTACGGTCTGTTATCGACACAAAGCCCTTGGCGCTGACCGTGGCGACGTCGCCGGTTTCAAACCAACCTGTCTCAGCATGCGCATCCGATTCGTCGTCTTTAAAATAGCTGGAACAAATCCACGGGCCTCTGACCTTGAGCGCACCAAATGCTTTGCCGTCCCAAGGCAGTTCTTTGTTATCGTCATCGGTAATCTTGATATCCACCCCCCAGATGGGCGTGCCCACATTTGTCCGTACAGTCGCGAACTCCTCGGCTGAATACTTTTGGCGATGACCACCGGCATGATTCGTTGTGCCAAGTGGACTCATTTCAGTCATCCCCCAAGCATGACGCGTGTCAACACCATAGGTATCCAGTTCCTCCATAATCGACAGCGGGCAGGCAGAGCCTCCCACCACAACCCGTGACAACGACTCCAGTCGCTCGCCCGAGCTGCGGAGGTGGGTCAGCAGGTTGAGCCACACTGTGGGGACTCCCGCCGAGATCGTCACGCCCTCTTCATTAATGAGCGCGGCCAACGTCGGTCCATCACCCATTTTGTTGCCCGGCATCACCATCTTCGCGCCGGCCACCGGACAGGCATAGGGATTACCCCAGGCATTCACATGGAACATCGGTACGATCGGCAGCATCACGTCGCCGCTAGAGATGTTCATGGCATCGGGCATGAGAGTGGCATAAGTGTGCAGCACAGTGGACCGATGGCTGTAGAGCACGCCCTTAGGGTTACCCGTGGTGCCCGAGGTGTAGCACAGCGAGCAGGCGGCTTGTTCATCAAGGTCTGGCCAGATAAACGTATCGTTCTGAGTGGCTAACAGCGTTTCATAACAGTGCACATCCCCTCGGTCGCAATCGGGCATATGCTCGGGTGTCGTCATCACCACCCACCCCTCCACCGAGGGGCACTGATCGGCGATTGTTTCAATCAGCGGCCAAAAATCAGGATCAAGAAAAACGTAACGGTCCTCTGCATGGTTGATGATGTAGACAATCTGCTCTGGAAACAGCCGTGGATTGACGGTGTGGCAGACAAAACCAGAGCAAGCCGCGCCATAGTAAGTCTCTAAATGGCGATAATCATTCCAGGCCAGCGTAGCCACACGATCACCCTGTTGGAGCCCCCAATCCTGCATGACGTTTGCCAATTGACGGGCACGCGCAAAACACGATCGATAGTCGTACCGGTGTCGCGGATTATCTCGGGTCACCGAGACAATTTCGCTGTGACCATGCACGCGCTCAGCATGGCGCACGATCGCCGAAATAGTCAGTGGCACATTCATCATTAAGCCGTTCATCGTCTTTCTTTCCTCACTATCACGTGCGCTCGTCGCGCTACCTCATTTTCATTCCGTGGCCAAAAGCGGGGCATCCGTCCACTACCAATGACATTTTGCATCACCCTATTTCACGCACGCTATTTGTCGTGAAAGGAGCCAGCTATCGCGTTGGGCTTGATTGCCCGGCAGAGACGGCCGCCGTGTCTGCCGCAACAGGCCATCCCCTGCATGTCACATCGTCGCACTACCGTGTGGGGGCTTCGACCGACAGCCTCGTACTCAAGGTTCCTATTGTGGCCCAGTCAAACGCCGCCAAGCTAGCCAGAAATGTACCGATTTCGTCTGGCATGAAAACCGCTGTGCTAGTCATTTAATGGGGTGTGCCAGCATTCCAATGGTCCGCTCACTTCTCGCACAACCCTAGACTCCCCCTCTAGCTTGATCAGATGGGCGAGCAAGGAGAGCTTTGCCCACTCATGCATCATAGGATCCACATCGTCATAGACTTTAACCACTAATGCATCCAGA
>JAOHHD010000035.1 GCA_028117185.1 Luminiphilus sp. | reverse complement strand
ACGAGGCTGTTGCCGCGGCCGCCTCACTCGCCGGTGTTGAGCAATGGCGGACTCGACGAACGAGCGTGCCGCCCTCCTTTGAAAGTCTCTTCATAGAGGAGCTGAGTCGCTCGTTGACCCAGTCAGTGCTGCCAAAGGGCGCTTGGTTTCAGGCGCTAGCCAATAGTTTTACGCCGGTCGTGAAAAGTGTATCGAGTTTGCGCGATCCCGCGCATCTCTACGTGCAGTGTCTGCTGTGTGCACCGCTACCATGATGTGGCCGAGCGTGACAGGTAGCAGCGCCGCGGGGTAAGGACATTTTTTTGGCGAGGCTCGAGGGCTTTAGTCCAACACGGCGGCTCCGTACCGAATGGCAGAGGGAGGTCGTATGAGACGCTGCCACCGTTGGGATCGTTGCGGGTGACGCCGTATCTCATGGGTCATTTTTTAGCGGTTCAGATTGCTTGGCGTGTTGACCACTATTCTAGCGACCTGATTGATAGCCTATGCCTTGGTTTCAGTCGCGTCTGTTGGCAGCTTTGATCAGCGATTGATCAATGACCAAGGCAATGACCTGATCAGTGCCAACTGGCTCGACGACGGCAAGGACATTGTTTGCCACTTTTGCGTCGTTGATCTGTGCCGTCAATCGATAGAACGATGCGTCCTCTTGATGAACGCTGACGTCTTTAAATCCCACCCAGGTTTGCGTCATTGGGAACTGATATTTGTAAAACGCTTCTTTAACTGAAAAAAAGATGGTGGCTTCTCGTGATTGCGCTGCTGGCTCGAGCTGCAACAGATGTTCGGTTTCTGCATCGGTAAATAAGTGCCCCCATAGATTACGGTCGATGCGGCCGTTCGTCTCGATGTCGATCCCCACCGAAGTGACCACTGAGTTCTGTGCGACGACTACAGCACACAACAGCTCGTTATGTGAGATGGACCCAACGATACCGGAGGGCCAAAGGGGTTCTCGTTTGGGTCCCGATGCAATGGTATCGGCGTCGACGCCGATACGGCACAGTAACTCTCTTGCGAGGACTCGTCCGGCGATATATTCGCGTTGCCGAGAGGTGACCGCATGGCTGACGGCATCTAAATCACTCTGATAACAGGGTTCCTGACAGTCTTTGATTGCTCGCAGGGCTAATTGAAAGTCATCGCGGGGAAGGTTGACGGTATCAAAAATCATGACGGTGTATTGCTCAACAATCCCTCCGCAACCTGATGAAAAGAGTCTGGCCGGCGAGCCACTTCGCTCAGTGATGCCCTCTTATCGCGGACAGTTTAATCGTATGCGGGGCGTGGTGCACCGCCGTAATTGTGATGTGCTGATGTGGCAGATGATTGTCGAAGCCCTTTCGATTTGTGCTCGATTAGCGAAGATGCTACTCGTCGCCTATCGCGCACCGATTACCGATCACCGATCACCGATTACCGGTTTAAGGACTGTGATCAATCGGCTCAACACCCCCTTGTTAAGGCAACCACTTGCCACCGGGTAGTAGTGGACGGATATCTGCAACCGTCTCCTCATAGAGTGATTGGAGGCGACGTGTGCCCCCGTTCTGATGGCGTCGAGAAATCATGGTCATAGGGAATAAAACGATATCGGCATCTCGATGACTCAGCGCGCGTGAGCGACCGGCATTATCGCGATAGACGACCCAGCTCATATCAAGATGGTTGCCGAGCAGATCCCCAAACACCACTCCCATCGCTTGGAGTGTCAAGGTGTCGGTCGACGGCACAAGCCCATCGTCGAGTAGTCTTTGCAGCGTATCGATGTCACGTGTTGGTTGGCCTGAGAGATTGCGCCCTAGTCGATTGGCGAGCTGCTCAACGCGCACTCGTTGGTCTGTCATAAATTGTTGATCGATCGCGGTGAGTGGCTCGATGCGGACCTCCAAATCGGAGTCTTGTCCCCCACTCAGTGTGGAATACGTTGCCAAAAGACCGAGCAAACAGAGTTTAGCCACTTGATTTGCCAAATAGTGAAAGCGAATGACATTGTGTGGTTGTGAATCTCGGTCTGTAGTGGATAATTGCGGCACCATATTTTTCTGTCCTTGCTTGCCGAGGCATCCCCCGGAGTGAATCGATGATAACCGGAAGCATTGTTGCGTTGGTAACGCCCATGCACCCTGATGGTGCCATTGATTGGTCAGCCATGGCGACATTGATCGAATATCATATCGAATCAGGTACGGCGGCAATTTGTGTCGTCGGGACGACTGGTGAGAGTCCGACGTTAACGGTGCCGGAGCACTGTGAGCTGATTCGTTTTGCGGTGGAGCAATCGGGTGGCAGAATTCCCGTTGTGGCGGGGACCGGCGGTAACTCTACCCACGAGGCTATTGAATTGACCGTGGCAGCTGCCGAGGCAGGTGCTGATTACTCTCTGTCGGTAACGCCCTATTACAATAAACCAACTCAGGATGGGCTGTTCCAGCATTTTCAATCGGTAGCCCGAGCCGTGAACTTACCCATTATCTTGTACAACGTGCCGGGTCGGACGAGCTGCGATTTGTTGAATGACACGGTAATCAAGCTCAGTCAGATCGACACCATAGTGGCTGTGAAAGATGCCACTGGTGACGTTACCCGAGGCGCTGAGCTGATTAGCGCCGTACCCGATGGGTTTGCCGTGTTTTCTGGCGACGACGCAACGGCGCTGGAGTTGATGCGCCATGGGGGTAGGGGCAACGTATCGGTGACAGCGAATATCGCTGCACCGGATATGGCGGCGATGTGTGGATCTGCATTGGCAGGGGAGTGGGAGACTGCCACCGCGATCAACGCACGCTTGAGCGACTTGAATCACTTGTTGTTTGCTGAATCTAATCCCATCCCAATTAAGTGGGCGATGGCATTCCGAGGTATGATCAGCGAGGGCATCAGATTGCCGCTGACACCGTTATCGTCAGGACACCATGCTGCACTGCAGCGCGCACTGGAGGTGTATTTCGCGTGATTCGATTAGGGTTGTGTATTGTTCTCGCGGCCACTTTGGCAGGATGCAGCTGGCTGTTGGGCGAGGATGGATTATTTCCAGACAATGCCAGCCGTTACCAGACTGCGCCAGAGCTGACACCCATTGACGTGCCCCCCAATTTATCCGCCGAATCGATACAGCCTGATTATCCGGTGCCGGTAGTGACGGAAAGTGCTCAGCTGGCCACGCAATTTGAAACCCCTCGACCGACGCCACTGACAGCAAATAACCAGGCCGATGCTGTTCGCATACAGAGCCTGTCTGATGAGCGTTGGGCCTTGGTCAACGTTGCGCCGGGAAAATTGTGGCCGCAGGTCAGAGCTTTTCTCACGACCAGCGCTATCGGCGTATCGTCGGTCGATGCTGAGGCGGGACTCATTGATAGTCAGTGGTTTAAATTGGAGGACCGAGAGCTGGCGGTAAGGTTTCGGTTTCGTGTCGACACTGGCGTTCAACGCAATACCTCCGAACTTCACGTTTTACAGCAAGATAGAGGCGTTGAAGAGCTGAGCTGGCCTGAGCAATCAGATGATCAAGACCTCGAGCGCAAGATGTTACAAGATGTAGCTCAGTACCTTGCTAATAGCGCGGACGCTGCACCAATCTCGATGATGGCAGATCGTGCGATGAGCGATTCAGGACGTATTGCGCTCGAGGATACTGAGGAAGCAACGCGGATCCGACTCCAGCTCCCATTTGATAGAGCATGGGCGTCGGTGATTAAAGGAACAGCTGACGCTGATTTTGCGATCGACGATCGAGATCGAAGTCAGGGGATTCTTTATGTCACGTTTATTGGACCTGAGGACGAAGACGAGAGTGGCTGGTTTGATTGGCTATGGGGTGGAGAAGAAGATCATCCTTTGGCAGGTCATCGATACCAAATAAGGCTTGATCGTATCGATGAAGATGCGGTGTTAATCACATTGCATGGACCTGAGGGAGAGGAGGTCGATCGCCGAGACCAGCAAGCATTACTCACGATCCTGAGAGGAAATATCACTTAATGCGGATCGCGTCCCTCGGCAGCGGTAGCAAAGGGAACGCGACGTTGGTCGACACGGGTGAAACGCTCGTGCTGATAGACTGCGGTTTGCCCCGCAAAGAGATGGAGCTGCGTCTCGCATCGCAGGGCGTAGCCGGAAACGATATTGACGCGATTTTGGTGACCCATGAGCATGGAGACCATAGCCGAGGTGTCAGCGCACTGTCTCGCGCCTACGACCTTCCCGTTTTCCTCACCGCAGGTACTGCATCCAGTCGCCAATTTGCGAGTCTCACTCGTCGCGTACTCATCCGGCCCGGTGACTGTTTTGACCTGGGTGACTTGCACATAGCGGCGGAGCCCGTGCCACATGATGCGCGCGAACCAGTCCAGTACTGCCTGAAGCATAATCATTTAAAATTGGGGATTCTCACTGATCTGGGCAGTATCACTCCTCACGTGCTCCAGGCTTTTGCGCAGTGTGACGCCCTCGTTTTAGAGTTCAATCATGATCCTGATATGTTGATGCGAGGCCCCTATCCGCGCTCGATCAAAACCCGAGTTGGGGGTGATTTTGGTCACCTAGCGAATGCCCAAGCAAGGCAGTTTCTCGATTGTGCTGATACCACCAACCTTAGATTATTATTTGTTGCTCATCTGAGTCAGCAAAATAATCGCCCAGAGCTGGCTGATGCAATGCTAGCGGACTGGTCCGATCGAGAGCACTGTACGATTGTTCATGCGACGCAAGAAAGCGGCTTTGCGTGGTTTGATATCGCTGGCGTTAATCCTGTGCCCGAGACGGCTGTCAACGCGTAGCCTTCAGCGCGCGGGTGTCAGGCGAAGTCGTCAGGCGGTTGATGTTTCCAGCGGCGGTTGGACCACAAAAAGCTCTCGGGTTCCTCTCGGATCGATTCCTCTGAGACGCGCGCGTAGGCTTCGATGATCTCCTCGGGCGTTGCCTCCCCAGGCGCTTCAACTATCGGCAGGAGCTGCAGGTGATAATGCCCGCGCGACGCCCGTCGACAGCGCGCAAACATGACGGGGAATTTAGTGAGTTGGGCGATAGTCGCCGGTCCCGTAAAAAAAGCCGTTGGTTGATTAAGCCATTTTGTCCAGTAGACGTTATCGCGTTGCCCTGGCGATTGGTCGGCTACGAGCACCAGCGCGCGGCAGCGCCTGCGATGTTTTAGAACATTTCTCGCTACTTTCTCCATGAGAATAGGTTGTCCACCAAACTGACTCCTCGTTTCGTAAGCGAAACGATCGGCACCCGCACTATGAAGACGTCGGTAGACGGGGTCGATAGCCATCCCGGTATAGGCATTGGCTGCGTGCATCATCCATTCCCAATTGCCTTGATGAATGGTTAACACGATGACGGACCGAGTTTGATTGTCAGAGAGACGGTTTAACTCATCGACCCCTTCTAGTGTGACTCTTCTTGCGAAATCATCAAGGCTCATGCGTGACGTATGCAGGATCTCCATCGTGACATCGGTAAATTGTTGATAAAAACGCTGGGCTACCGCTTTGCGCCACTCAGCATTTTGCTCTGGGAAGGCGTTATGTAAATTCTTAGCCACAACGCCGGCGCGGTATCGGAAAACGGTACCCAGTAAAAATGCGGCTAAACTCGACAAGCCATATTTCATCGGCAGTGGCAGCAGCGCGAGTGCTCTGTAGAGCCAATACGTCATGAAGGTCGACAGTGCTCCGGAAGGGTGATGACAAGTTGCGGGCGCATTTCAGTTGGGGCAGGGCACTGTAATGACACGTTACCAGACAGATCAAGTTGACGAATCTTGGGCATGCGTAACACGGGGATCGGATCTATTACTGTATTGTCATCTAGCCAAAGCGCTTCGAGCTCGACGAGCCTTTCCAGCACCATGAGATTGCGGATTTGATTACCGCTGAGCTTTAATGATTTGAGCCCCGTAAATTGCGCTAGCCCTGCCAGCGTTGTAATTCCCCCATGGCTGCAATTAAGAGAGGTTAAGGCGACAAACGAGGTCGCTTTGGCATCGTTGAGGGTTTGTTGCAGACACTGTGCTAACGCATTGTCTTCGACGCCAGAAACCGTCGCGACCGAGGCCGCTTGGTAAACGGGCACATCATTCATCATGATGTCATAGCGATCCAGTGTCTCGCAGCCGGGTAGCCACAAGAGAATCGCCGCCTGCAGACAGAGAGGCCGATGGCTAAAAACGATACTTAGTGAGGTCATATAACGATTAAGATACACGGGCGATTAGTCAAGCATGGCCCCTCTTTGAATGCAAATTACCCCCCCTCAGCTTTCAGACCGCACAGCGAGACAGGTTGTCGTGAGGCCGGTGCCCGGCGAATCACCAGTGCGCGCTCAAGCGACGGCGGCACAATTGGCATTGCCTTATAACCCAGTACTGAGAACAGACGATATTGAGCTCACCGTAGGTGAAACAAGCGCGTGGTTAGAAACAGCAGGACTAAAAGTGTCGATACGATACGATTCAGCGGTCATGTTGCATCGACGTCACGGCGGTCAAAATGAGCTCTTGGGCCGCGCTGTCGGTGTCAAAAATGATCGATATCCTGTCGTATTCGATGCCACGGGTGGCTTAGGGCGAGATGCCTTTGTGCTCGCTGATTTAGGTTGCCGGGTAACGCTTTGTGAAAAGACACCCGTGCTGGCTTGGCTTTTACAAGATGCGATCATGTGTGCCCAAGTGAGCCGCTATGACGCTGTTCGTGATGCGGCTGAGCGAATGACGGTTCAGGCCGGCAATAGCGAAGCGCAGTCGCTGGATGGCGCTACCGTGATTTATATTGATCCCATGTTTCCGGAGCGGAAAAAGGCTGCTGCGGTGAAGAAGGAGGCGATGATGTTGCAGTATTTATCCGCGCCTCATGATGGGGGAGAGTCGCTAATGACCTGGGCTTGGCAGCAAGCTGTTGATCGTATTGTGGTGAAACGCCCTCTAAAGGCGCCGGTGCTGGGTAAGCGAAAAGCGTCGTTTACGCTGTCGGGCAAGTCAGTGAGATTCGATGTGTTTGTGCGTAGCTCGCCTAGCGGTTGAGCGAAACAGTAGCCGCAGCGCAGCCACAGCAATGCGAGAGTTGCAGTAGATAGTGCGGGTAACGGCACGTGTTGAATAGAGCGGTTAAGAGTAGTAGTGGATAGGAGCGGTAGCGTTGGCAATAGCGAGTTGCATCTGGATCGGCATTGAATATCTCGCCACCGATATTGCGGTGGGCGCCGTTGGGTCCCATCGCCGCAGTCGACAGGTTTTTTGCGGGCGGCTCGCGGCATTACAGAACCTCAGGACAGCGGTCAACGAGCAACTGGTCGCTGCCGAACCCGGTGATCTCGAACCCGGTGATCCCGAACCCGGTGATCTCGAACCCGAGTGGCATGACGCCGATGCGAGCACCATTATTGGAGCTGGTTTGTTGTCTGATCTGGTGCGACAGCGTAGTCCTGTTGAGGAGGTGATACTGGTACTACCGCCTTGGGATGCAGCACATCATGCCGTGTCACGCGAAGCGCCATCAAAAGCGCCGTTGGAAGCGCCGTTAGCAGTACCGTTAGAAGTGACTTTGGATCACGCCAGAGGTTTTATTGAGCGGATCGCTATGAGCTCAGCCGCTGCGAGGGCGGTAATGTCGCCACCAGAGAGTATCGGTATGACGATCTTGTCCCAGACAATGGCAGCCCGCACCGCGTTAGGTGCCGGACTCCAGGCGTTGACGGAAACATGGGTCCATGTCGAGCAATCAAGTTGGCTGGACCAGCGCCTGCAGCTCAATGTGATGCACTCGGCGGAGTGGCTGAGCGAGCGAGCCGTTAGGAAGTGTTAGCGCGGTCACTCAGCCGGTAAGAGCCGTTTCAGTATTGCTAGATAAATGGCAGTGAGTGTTGGGATATCCGCCATACTGACGCGCTCATTGCACTGGTGGATGGTGCTATTGATGTGGCCCAATTCGACCACCTGCGCGCCTGTTGGTGCGATGAATCGGCCGTCAGACGTGCCCCCTCCGGTCGAGACCTCGGGATCAAGCCCGGTGATTGCCTGAATACTGTCTTTGATTGCATTCAGTAATGCGCCCGGCTCGGTCAGGAATGGCGCACCACTCAGCGACCACGTCAGGTCGTAGTGCAATCCGTGTTGTTGAAGAATCGATTCGCATCGAGTCTTAATGTCGTCGACGCTGATCTCGGTGCTAAATCGCAGATTAAAGAGGACCTCGATGCTAGCTGGGATCACGTTAGTGACGCCATGCCCTGCTCTGACCGTTGAAATTTGCAAGGCAGTAGGATCGAAAAACGTATTGCCGTTATCCCATTGCTCGGTCGCCAATGCATGCAATGCTGGCAGTGCCCGGTGTATCGGATTATCCGCTAAGTGCGGGTAGGCAATGTGCCCTTGAGTGCCGCGAATGACAAGAGTCCCGTTTAGGGATCCTCTTCTTCCATTCTTAACGAGGTCGCCGAGTTGTTGTGTGCTAGACGGCTCTCCGACGATACACCAGTCGATGTGCTCGCCCCGCTCGGTCAGTGCGTCGACCACTTTGATGGTCCCGTTTTTGGCTGGCCCTTCCTCATCTGATGTGATTAAGAAGCCGATTCGGCCGCTGTGATTGGGATGTTCGGCGACAAAGCACTCGCAGGCGACGACCATCGCCGCCAAACTGGCCTTCATGTCGGCAGCGCCACGACCGACCAAGTCGGTTCCTGTCTCGGTTGCCTTAAAGGGGTCCGATTGCCACGCAGACTGATCGCCGGGGGGCACGACGTCAGTATGTCCAGCGAAGACGAGCAGGGGGCCTCCCTCACCTCGCGTTGCCCAGAAGTTATCCACTTCAGCAAATCGCATGGGTTCGCAAGTAAAGCCTACCGCGCTGAGTCGATCCATCATTAATTGCTGGCAGCCCGCATCCTCAGGTGTGACGGATGGACGTTCTATTAACGCTCTTGTCAGAGCGAGTGTCGCGTCTTTAGGGTCAATTATTGACATGCAACATCTCGTTTAACGCAATGGCAGATTGATTGGTCAGGCATTGCACGGAGCCCGTGGTTGAATGGCGCCGAAACAACAGATCGGAACGGCCAGCCAACGCGCGCGCGGGCACTGTATCGACCACGTCCCCTGACTCATCTAACAGACTGACTTTGGTACCAGCAGTGACAAAGAGTCCTGCCTCAATCGTGCAACGGTCGCCCAAG
>JAOHHD010000034.1 GCA_028117185.1 Luminiphilus sp. | reverse complement strand
GATGCGCACGCCAGCGGGCACAACGTAGTTGGTCATTTTGGGAAACTTATCAACGCTGGACACCTCAAGGACGGTGCCTCGCAGCCGAGCATCTAATTGTCGCTGCGGTAGTTCAGAGAGATCGACAGGGCCTTGTTCAGTCCAGGCGACATTGGGAAGTAAGCCAAAGAGTCCCGTCAGATCGGTCTGGTGTGGTTTTACCAGTCGGTGCGACAGAAGATGAAGTTTGAGATACGCCGCTTCAACCGAGTCCGCAGCGCGATTATCGGCTAGCACCACAGCCACGATGGGCCGATCGGTTTCAGTCAGGCGACTGGCCAGGTCGCCCAGTGTGCTCTCGCCCATCTCATGTAGCATTGTGGAGAGTTCGCGGAGTTGCGCGCCATCTAGGCGGCCTGCAACATCCGCCAATCGATCACATAGCGCACCACTGATGTTGCTTAACGGTTTAGGATAAAAGACATCCAGCGTGTCTCCCGCTGCATTTTCAGAGGCGACCCCCAGACCAAATCCATGCAATACACTCACGATACCGACTCCTCAAACGTTAAAATGCTGCTGGTAGTGATCAGCCGAAAAGCCCACTATGATCTCGCTTCCCAACTCAAGAAGCGGGCGTTTTATCAAGGTCGGGTGATCCAGTAATACTTGCTGTGCATCACCGCTCTCCAGCGCTTCTCTTGCTGAATCGGTTAGGTTTCTCCACGTTGTGCTGCGTCGGTTGACGAGTTGTTCGGCGCCGATTTTTTCGAGCCACAGGGACATTTTTTCCGGTGTCGGCAAGTGCTCGCGGACGTCGACAAAATCATAGGCAATATGGTGCTGATCAAGCCATTTTCGTGTCTTGCGGATGGTGTCGCAGTTAGCGATGCCATAAATCGTTGGCGTTGTCGTCATTGTGAAAGTCTTTAGCTTGATGGGTGGGTACTGAAAGGGGATACACCGCCCTAATTCAGCAATCCGGCGCCAGCGAAGGTTAGCAGAATCGGCGCAAGATGGCTTTTAGATTCATGCTTTGTTGCATTGCTTCGGGTGCTTTCGCGCTGGATAGCAGGTGCGACAAATCTCGCAGACACGACCATCACAACCCCGCGCGGTACAGTATTCGCGGCCATAAAAAATAATTTGCAGATGTAGTGCGTTCCAGCATTCAATCGGGAAGGCACGTTTGAGATCTCGTTCAGTCTCTACCACGTTACGCCCGCGTGTGAGTCCCCAGCGCTGAGCCAGTCGGTGAATATGAGTGTCGACGGGAAAGGTGGGTACACCGAATGCCTGTGCCATCACGACACTGGCGGTTTTGTGGCCCACACCGGGAAGCTGTTCAAGCGCTGCCATATCGGCAGGCACTTCGCCACGGTGGAGGTCGAGTAGAATTTGACTGAGGCGATGAATGGCTTTTGATTTTTGGGGGGAAAGCCCGCAGGGGCGGATAATGGCGCGGATGGCCTCCACCGATAATGAGACCATTTGATCAGGTGAGTTGGCTTGCTCGAACAGCGCAGGTGTGACTTGGTTCACTCGCTCATCCGTGCATTGCGCACTCAGTAAAACAGCAATCAGTAGTGTGTAGGGGTCGTGATGATCGAGCGGAACGGGTGTCTCGGGATACAATGATTGCAGTCGCTCACCGATGTACGAGATGCGCTGTGCTTTACTCATATTTGCCATGAAACCGTCCTACCAACCTTGACGCAGGCACTCAGCAATGCGCTCTGCTGCTTCGACGCACTGCGCCAGTTCTGCAACTAAAGCGATCCTGACACGCATGGCGCCTGGATTGCCTGTTGCTGTCTCGCGTGCGAGATAGCTGCCAGGTAACAGGCTTACTCCTACTCTCTCAAATACCGTCTGGGCAAAGCGTTCGTCTTCAACAGGCGTTTGAGGCCATAAGTAAAAGCCTGCATCGGGTTTGGGTGTCGGTAGGGCAGCAGACAATATGGGGGCGACGGCTTCAAATTTTTGGCGGTACCGCGCACGATTGGTCGCGACATGCTCTTCGTCACCCCATGCCCATTCACTAGCAATCTGATGATGGAGTGGCATGGCGCAGCCATGATAGGTTCGATAGCGACGAAAGTGCGCGATCCACTGGGGATCGCCCGCAACAAAACCTGATCGCAGGCTGGGCAAATTGGAGCGCTTGGATAAACTGTGAAAACACAGGCAATGTTTAAATGTGGTGTTGCCCATGGCGGCGGCGGCTTCCAATAGCCCAGTTGGGGGAGCATCTTCATCCGGGTAGATCTCGCTGTAGCATTCGTCACTGGCAATTAAAAAGTTGTGCTCATGGGCGAGCGCAATCAGCCGCTGTAATTGACCGCTGGGCATCACGGCTCCCCCGGGGTTGCCAGGGGTGCACAGGTAGACAAGTTGACAGTTTTGCCACTGTGCTGGTGTGACGAGATCGATATCGGGCAGGAAGCCGTTGTGCTCGTCGCAATTGAGTAACAGCGGTTGTGAACCCGCGAGTAGCGCGGCGCCTTCATAGATTTGATAAAACGGGTTAGGACAAATAACGGCTCCGGCTTGATCAGTGCTGATCACTGCTTGCGCTAGCGCAAATAAGCCCTCTCGAGTGCCATTGAGCGGCAGAACGTGGCGGCCAGGGTCAATCGATGGCAACACGAAGCGCTTTTCTAGCCACTTTGCAATGGCGTCTCTCAGCTGTGGTCGTCCCTGCGTCGCCGGATACTTTGCGACCAGCGGCGCGTGCTCTTGCAAGAGCGCGACGGCGCGATCGGGTGGCGGATGCTGTGGCTCGCCCATCGTCAGCGGGATGATGGGATTGAGTGCGGGTTCACTATTGCCTAGTAGCGTCGCCAGCCGCTCAAACGGATACGGCTGGAGCAGTGTGAGTCCCGCGTTCAAATATCGCGCTCGGACGGCAACGTGTCGGGGTCACTTGTTAAACCATCCAGTTCGGCGATTAGGTCACTTTTGAGTTGGTTGACTAGGGCTGTGTCGGTCAGTTGGCCACCTGATGCATCGGCCAGGAAAAAGATATCTTCGACTTTTTCACCCAGCGTCTGGATTTTTGCGCCCTGTATTGACACCGCATAACAGGACAGTACCGACCCTAACCTGGCCATGAGCCCTGGTCGGTCCGCCGTGGTGACTTCTAAAATCGTCAATCCGCTGGAGTCGTCCTGCGAAAAGTCCACCGTTGTCGGGATCTTAAAGGCCTTGGCAGTTCTCGGTGTATGTCGAGAAATCGTTTTGAGCGTGGCGTGATGCAGGCTATGTTGAATCGCCCGTTTGATTTCGACCGCGTTGTCGGGATGAGCATCGAGGGATGAACCATCATTTTTTAAGACGAAAAAGGTATCCAAGGTACTGCCATCGGTATCGCTGTAGATGCGCGCATCATGAATGCTGCAGTCCAATGACTCTAGTGCAGCACAGATCCGGGCGAAAGTATCTGGCGCGTCGAAGGTATGGACGAAAATTTGTGTCGCATTTGCAATGGGTGAATCGCTGGCCTGACGGACTAATACGAGGGCGCCAGTGTGGGCATCGTGGTCGGCAATGGCTTCGGTGTGCCAGGCAATGTCCTCTGGGCGTTCTCGTAAAAAGTAATCATCTCCGCGTGTGGACCAGGCAGTTAAGAGTTCATCGGGCAAAAAGCCTCGGTATTCGAGCGCCTCGGTAGCGGCTTGTTTGGTAGCTTCGATGACTTGCTCTCGTCCTAGTGGATTCTGCAATCCGCGCGACAGCGCTCGACTTGTTTCCGTGTACAGTTGGCGCATTAAGGAAGAGCGCCACGCATTCCACAACTCGGGATTGGTGCCGGCAATGTCGGCCACGGTCAGCGTGTAGAGGTAGTCCAGTCTTTCTTGGTCGGCAACCGTTTCAGCGAACCGCTGAATCTCTTCAGGGTCTGATATATCCCGCTTTTGTGCGATTTGACTCATCAGTAGGTGATTTTGTACGAGCCAGGTGACGAGATCGGCATCTGACGTTGACAGCCCATGGTTCAGACAAAAACACGTCGCATCAACTGCGCCCAGTTCGGAATGATCGCCCCCTCTGCCTTTACCAATGTCATGAAATAAAGCGGCGATATAGAGTAGGAGAGGGTCGCGTAACCGGCGCGCAATGCGGGTCGAGACGGGGAAGCGATCAGTATAATCTGCGCGCATAAAGCGGCGCGTATTCGCAATGACCTCGGTAGTATGGGCATCGACCGTATAGGCGTGAAATAAATCAAACTGCATTTGGCCGATGATGCGACCAAACGCGGGCAGATACCGGCCCAAGACGCCATGGCGAGACATCCTCCGCAGCTGCTTCGTCATATGATGGGGGACGCCCAATATCTCTAGAAATAGAGATCGATTGACTGTGGAGGCGCGAAAATCCTCATTAATGAGGTGTGCGTCTCGGCGCAACAGCCGCTGTGTATTCGGTTCGATGCGGTCGACCAGCTGATCATTGCCAATCAAAACGAATAACCGCAGCAGATTGCTGGGGTTTTGGGTGAATACCGCATCGTGACGTGCCCGTATACGACAGTCGCTGACCTCAAAGTCGCCGTCAATGATCCGAACTTCGGAGTCGGGCTCTTCCGATAACCGGTGCTCAAAGACTTCTATCAGTAGTTCATTGAGCTGACTGAGCGTTTTCATCCAGCGGTAATACACTTGCATGAATTGCTCAACAGCCAGTTTGTCGCCATCCACCATACCCCACAGTTCAGCCAATTTTTTCTGGTGATCGAACAACAGCCGATCCTCGGCGCGGCCCGTCATGCTGTGTAGTGCAAATCTGACTTGGCTTAAAAACTCTTTGCCGTCCCTCAGCTGATCTAGCTCAATGCGGCTCAAGAAATCGGGTTGGTCTATGTCTTCCAGTCCTACATCGAAACAACGGAGTGTGATCCATTCGATAACCTGCAGGTCTCTCAGACCACCGGGAGAGCGTTTGATGTTGGGCTCGAGTGCGTATTCGGTATTGCTGTATTTGTCATGGCGGCGCTGCTGTTCGCCAAGTTTTCCTCGGATGAACGCATTGGGTGACCACATATTGGCTGGGTCTGTGATGCGTTTGAGCGCTGCCTCAAGCGCTGGGTCACCGGCAATCAGTCGAGATTCCATCATTGTGGTAACCACAGTGAGATCCTCGCTAGCCAGCGTTGCGCACTCCTCAAGCGTCCGGACGCTATGCCCGATTTGCAAGCCAATATCCCACAGCATCGTAATAAAGCCCTCGAGCTTGAGGGTGATCGCGTCGACAGGCGTCGATCCTGTTAAGACCAGTATGTCGATATCTGAGTGCGGAAAAAGCTCTCCGCGGCCGTATCCCCCCACTGCGATCAAGGCGACGTCGGCAGGCTGGCCTACCTGTGCCTCCCACAAGTGACTGAGAGCCGTATCGACCGCGCTACTTGCATCTCTTAACAAGGGGGTAATCGATTTGCTGGGGTGAAACGCCGCCGCCAGTGTCGCGCGAGTCTCACTCAGGTACTCGCGCACTATGGCGGCAGGCCCCTCCTCGTTGAGACGGTCCGTGGACAAGGGTGGCAGTTGATGATCGTGACTCGCCTCAGAAAGGTAACTGCTCATCCCGCCTCCGGGTGAAGACCTCGCAGCCTGTGTCAGTGACCGCTATCGTATGTTCCCATTGGGCAGACAGACGGCCGTCGCGGGTGGTCACGGTCCAGCCGTCGCGTGTATTGAGCTTGGTGTAGCGTTTTCCCGCATTGATCATCGGTTCTACTGTAAAGGTCATCCCCGATTCCAGCCGAAGGCCAGTCCCTGGTTTACCGTAATGCAATACCTGCGGCTCCTCGTGAAACACTTGGCCGATACCATGCCCGCAATATTCTCGAACGACAGAATAGTAGTTTGACTCGGCATGCTGTTGAATCACGTGCCCTAAATCGCCCAGCGCTGCGCCTGGCTTAACCAGGGCCAGTGCTTGATAAAGGCATTCCTGCGTGGTGCGCATCAGGCGTTCGGCGTGGGGCGCCACGTCGCCAACACCCAGCATGATGCTGGTATCGCCATGCCAGCCATCTTTGATCACCGTCACGTCAATATTGATGATGTCGCCATTACGTAACTTTTTAGTGTCGGAGGGAATGCCATGACAAATCACCTCGTTGACCGAGGTGCAGATCGATTTTGGAAACCCCTTGTAATGTAAGGGAGCCGGAATAGCTTGCTGGACCTCGACAATATAGTCATGACAGATTTTATCAATGTCACCGGTCGTCATGCCGGCATGAACCTTAGGTGCAATCATTTCAAGCACTTCGGCTGCTAGGCGCCCGGCGACACGCATGCCGGCGAGCTCTGATTCTGTTTTTGGCTTTACGGCGTTCATCGTAGCGAGGAGAGGTCTGACTAGGGGCTCAGGCGAATTGTAACCGACTCTTGTCCTTGATGGGGGCGGCTTTCACTGTTGTCGGTCCTGTGGTATAAAGCGCGGCGCTGAGATACCTTCAGCGAGAGCCATAATGGCAAATAGCACGCCTTTCCTATATTGCGAACCCGGGTGCCGACGTGTCGGTTGGAGTCGTAAGGAAGGGCGGAAGAGTAACCCAAACAGAGAGTATGAATATGACGCAAGTAAGCATGCGTGACTTGCTGCAGGCCGGCGCGCACTTCGGGCACCAGACCCGTTTTTGGAACCCCAAGATGGACCAGTATATCTTTGGGGCCCGCAACAAAATCCATATTATTAACCTCGAGCACACCGTGCCCGCGTTTAACGACGCCTTGTCCACGGTACAACGGCTCGCGGAGAACAAGAACAAGGTGATGTTCGTCGGCACAAAAAGAGCTGCCGGGAAGATCATCGAGGAGCAGGCCCGTCGCTGTGGTATGCCCTTTGTCAGCCACCGTTGGTTGGGTGGCATGCTCACGAACTACAAAACCATCCGGTCCTCAGTCAAGCGACTGCGAGAGTTAGAGGAGCAGGAGCGCGATGGCACTTTCGCGAAGCTGACGAAGAAAGAAGCGCTGATGCGGTCTCGCATGAAGGAAAAGTTAGAGCGTTCAATCGGTGGTATTAAAGAAATGACCGGGCTGCCGGACGTGCTGTTCGTTGTGGATGTTGATCACGAGCGCATCGCGGTCACTGAAGCCAACAAGCTGGGCATTCCAGTGATCGGTATTGTCGATACCAACAGCAACCCAGACGGCGTCGATTTTGTCATTCCCGGAAATGATGACGCGATCCGGGCTATCAAGCTGTACGTTGCGGCAGTGGCAGATGCTGTTATTGCTGGCAAGGCGCAAGGCGGTGAGGTTGTCTCGGCTGATGAGTTCGTTGAGGTCGCTGACGATGACACTGCAGCCCCCGATCAGGCAGTTGCGAGCGCTGAGGCGTTAGCCGCGCCAGAGGCTGAGGTGCCCACGGCATCTGCTGCTGAGCCAGCGGCTCCCGATGTGCCTGCGACGGCACCCGCTGAGCCAGCGGCTCCTGATGCGGAGGCGGACGCTCCCGCGACTTGAATACCAACTGAGCCGAGCGCTCGGTGGTATGAAAGGTGAGGGCCCTCATGTGGGCCCTCGTCAACACACAAATGGCCAATATGGCATGGATTGAGGTGAAGAGATGTCTGCTGCTCTAGTAAAAGAATTGCGCGAACGAACCGGCTTAGGGTTGTTAGAGTGCAAAAAAGCGCTAGCCGAGGCAAGCGGTGATATTGAGGCGGCCATCGAGACGCTGCGTAAGTCGAGCGGTATGAAGGCAGCTAAGAAAGCAGGTCGAACCGCGGCCGAAGGTATCGTGGCAATTCAATCGGCTCCAGACGGCAGTCTGGCCGCGATGGTTGAGGTCAACAGCGAGACGGATTTTGTTGCTAGAGACGAGAATTTCCTCAATTTTGTTCAGACAGTGGTGGGTAAGGCGTTTGCGCAGGGTACGAATGACGTGACGCTCTTAGCCGGTGGCGATATCGAAGAAGCGCGACAGGCCCTGGTGCAAAAAATTGGCGAAAACATCAGTGTCCGTAGGGTTGTTGTGCACGAGGCAAGTGCCGGCGTAGTGGGTGGCTATGTTCATGGCAATAACCGCATTGCCGTAGTGGTGTCATTGAAAGGGGGTAGCGCCGAACTGGCTAAGGATGTGGCGATGCATATTGCAGCGGTGAACCCCCAAGTGGTTTCGCCAGATCAAATGGCTGAGGAAGTGGTTGCCAAGGAGCGTGAAATTTATGCCGCTCAGGCTCAGGAATCAGGCAAGCCAGCCGAGATCGTCGAGAAGATGATTGACGGGCGCATTCGCAAGTTCCTGTCGGAGAATAGCCTGACTGAACAAGCCTTTGTGAAAGACCCAGACACGACCGTGGGTAAATTGGTCTCCGCAGCTGGAGCCGAGATTATTGGTTTTAGTCGCTTTGAAGTCGGTGAGGGTATCGAAGTGGAGAAAGTCGACTTTGCCGCAGAGGTCGCTGCGCAGCTTGGGAACTGAGCGACCGGCTCACTGATCTTGTCGGAGCGGGCTCAGGCCGCTTTCGGAGAGTTGATAAGTATCACCAATGTTTGTGTGAAAAAACACGGTGTGTTCCGGTAGCATGTCAGTCTTGGGCTTGAACGAGCGGGGAGAAGCACAAAATGGCAGCGGACAAGCTGTATAAGCGTATTTTGCTTAAATTGAGTGGCGAAGCGCTCACGGGTCAGGAAGCCTACGGTATCGATCCCAAGGTGCTCGACCAGCTTGCCCTTGAGATTGGCCAGCTAGTCGGCATCGGCGTTCAGATTGGTTTGGTTGTGGGCGGCGGCAACCTGTTTCGCGGAGCCGCACTCAATGCGGCAGGCCTCGACCGTGTGACAGGTGACCACATGGGTATGCTCGCCACTGTCATGAATGCTTTGGCGCTGCGCGATGCGCTGGAAAGATCCAATATTGCCACGCAGGCCATGTCTTCCATCCCAATGAGTGGCGTGGTCGAACACTATGATCGACGTAAAGCACTGCGCGCCTTATCCAATGGAGACGTGGTGATTTTCGCCGCCGGCACGGGTAACCCGCTCTTTACGACCGATTCCTCTGCATGCCTTCGCGGCATTGAGGTCAAAGCCGACGTCGTACTCAAAGCCACGAAAGTGGACGGCGTTTATAGCGCTGACCCCGTCTCAGACCCCACGGCTGAAAAATATGATGTACTGACCTATGACGAGGTGCTGGATAAGAAGTTGGGAGTGATGGATTTGACGGCAATCTGTCTAGTGCGAGATCACGGGATGCCTGTCAGAGTATTCGATATGGCCCAAAAAGGTGCGCTGCTGAGTATTGTTAGAGGTGGCGATGAAGGGACCCTTATTCAGGGTGAATGAGTCCCGGTAGCGGGCGCGGAGCGAGATAGTCACAATGATTGAAGACATCAAGCAAGAGGCCGATGACCGTATGGCGAAGGCGCTAGAAGCCCTCTCGCATAACTTTAATAAGATTCGAACGGGACGCGCACATCCGAGTTTGCTGGACAGTATTCGCGTTGAGTACTACGGCGCAGAGACCCCTTTGAATCAACTGGCAAATATCAATATCGAGGATGCCAGGACACTGAGTGTTGTGGCTTTCGATAAATCGATCACGCCGGATATCGAGCGGGCCATTATGAAGTCTGACCTTGGCTTAAATCCCGCGACGGCGGGCGAGGTCATGCGGATACCTATGCCGATACTCACAGAAGAGACGAGAAAGGGCTACACCAAGCAATCAAGGGCTGAGGCAGAATCGGCAAGGGTGTCTGTGCGCAATGCCCGGCGCGACGCCCTCGCGATGCTGAAGGAGCTTCTGAAGGAGAAAGACATCTCCGAA
>JAOHHD010000033.1 GCA_028117185.1 Luminiphilus sp. | reverse complement strand
TTTATAGCGATTCTCTGCCATTACCGCGCGCATTCAGGCAGCCTACTTCCCAGCCAGCATCCAGGCGAGCGTGTCGGTTAAGGCATACTGTCGATAACTCCCTATGGTGGCTTCCAGCAAAGCGGGTGAACCATAAAGCGTCTTGATTTCATCGCGTCGAATAAAGTCGGGGTTTGTAGAGACTTGGATGTCATAGCCGGCCAGGTCGTTCAGCGTGTCTATTACCGACAACAGCGAGGTCGCGGTGCCGCTGCAAATGTTGTAAGCCGGTGCCATGATATCGGTCTCCAGCAGGCGCAGATAAGCCGCCACCACATCTCGCACATCAGAGAAATCCCGGGATACGTCCAGGTTGCCTAGTTCTATTTCTCTTTTACCGGCTTTGAAGGCATCAACGATCTTGGGAATCAGAAAATTCGGGCTCTGTCCGCAACCTGTGTAATTAAAAGGCCGGCTCAAAACGATAGGTAGGTCTGCATATAGCCGCGTGGCCAGCTCCATGGCCACCTTTGACATACCATAATGATTAACCGGCGCTGGAGACACTGATTCAGTGATCGGTAATGCTGCGGTGTTGCCGTAAATATTGGCGCTGCTGGCGATCAGTACTTTCTTGATCTCGGGGGCATTTTTTCTGATGGCCTCCAGCAGGTTTACGGTTCCTAACTGATTGACCTGATAGATCTCTGCCGTATTGCCGTGAGCTACAAACGATATGGCGGCTAGGTGCACAATATAGTCGGGCTTCACCTCTAGGATTGCTTGCTCAAGCGATGCAGGGTCGAGTAAATCGGCCACTACTGTATCGAATGCAGCGGGTGCCTCTGGCCCCTCGTGTTGCACCATAGCGATGCAGCGGTAGCCTTTTTGGTTGGCTGCCTCAATAAGGTGCCGTCCGGTAAACCCCGCGCCACCTGTTATCAAGAGCGTGGCATCGGCCATTAGAAGGTCGCGCCAGCCTTATTACGCCGCAGGTCGGCTTCGACCATCATGGTGCACAAATCCTCTAGCGTGGCGGTGGGTTCCCAGTTCAGGTCGTCTTTCGCTTTCTTGGGGTCACCGATCAACAACTCCACCTCTGCGGGACGATAAAATTTGGGATTGATGCGCACCAGCAGTTCGCCGGTGGCGGCATTTTTGGCGGTTTCTTGTTCGTTCTCACCTTGCCAGTTCAGGGTCACGTCGGCTGCCTGAAACGCCATGGTCACAAAGTCTCTTACGGTCTGTGTGCGGTTGGTGGCGAGCACATAGGTGTCGGGCTTATCTGCTTGCAGAATGCGCCACATGCCCTCCACATAATCTTTGGCGAAGCCCCAGTCTCTCTTGGCATCGATATTACCCAGCTCCAAGACATCCAGCTTGCCGAGTTTGATTTTGGCCACCGAGTCAGTGATTTTGCGAGTGACAAATTCTTTGCCGCGCAACGGCGATTCATGGTTGAACAGGATGCCGCTGCTAGCGAAAATATCGTAAGACTCTCGGTAGTTGACGGTCATCCAATGGGCGTAAAGTTTTGCCACGCCGTAGGGACTTCGGGGGTAGAAGGGCGTGCTTTCATCCTGTGGGATCGCCTGCACTTTACCGAACATCTCCGAGGTAGATGCCTGATAAAAACGAATCTCGGGATTAACAATGCGAATCGCCTCCAGTAAGTGGACTGCCCCGATGCCAGTGATTTCTGCCGTGGTAATAGGCTGCTCGAAAGAAACGCCCACAAAGCTCTGTGCCGCGAGGTTATAAACCTCGGTCGCCTCGCTGATTTGCAACAAGCGGATGGTAGAGGACAGGTCGGTTAAGTCGTACTCCACAAGCTCTAAATGGGGGTGGCTGGCAACTCCAAGCTCTTCCAGACGCCAAAAATTGACCGAACTGGTGCGCCGATAGGTACCGTAAACGCGGTAGCCTTTGTGGAGAAGCAGTTCCGTTAAGTAGGCGCCATCTTGGCCCGTTATACCGGTGATCACTGCGGTTTTTTTAGGTTGCTCCATGCCTGCTTAACGCTCCGTCTTTTTCTGGAAATTGTTGATGCATGGGGAATTGGTTTTCATTAAGCGAGGCCCCACTTGAGTGGCACCCCTGATTGCCACCCGCGCCAGAGCGAGGTGCTGCGGCGCAAGACACTATCGCTACCGGCCCTCTTGGCCTGTCAGTGCCGCCCTCAAAAAAAAGGAATGCTACTCCTTCTTCGGCCCCCGCGAACACACCGCACGCCCCAAGTCATGTTGCAATCACGTCGCCATGATAACGCTCGTACCTAGAAGTTGGCTAGTTGGGTTTGCAGGCCGCCGCCCTCGTGGTGCACACTCCATTGATACTGCGTATACTTATTGGACCTGTTTATTTGGTGAGAGTCTGAATTGGCCAGTTAGATCAGTGCGCATCTCTCAGGGTATGAAACTGGACATGTTTTTAATAGCGCGGTGATAGAACGGCCTTATTGGAGATTTATGATGGTGCAAAATGCCCGATACGCCATGAACATGCTGGTCACTGCAATTACGGTGGCCTCGACTCCTGTTGCCCTCGCCACTCAGGCACTGACTCAAGAGGTGACGATTGGCGCTACGCTGCAAGAACATAACAATTACGGCGGATGTATGGTTCGCATCGACCCAACCCCCAGTGACGCCATGCTCGATGGCAGTTTTTTAAATTGCCCCGCTGGCGACAGCTTTGTGTCTTTTGACTGCCTCAATAAGAGCGGCCAGGTGAGTAAAAATACTGCTGTTCAAATGTTTCAAACGGCACAACTGGCTCTGGTTACGGGAAAGAAAATACAGCTCGTTCTAGATGATGAAGTGAAGCTTGATGGGTGGTGTCTGGCGCGACGCGTGGACCTGATCCCTTAGTCAAGCGCGGCGTAAAACCAATGGAGCCGATCATCCAACCACACTCGAGGAACCGGTGCTGAGGGTGTTCACAGTGACATCTGTTTGTAACACCGCGTTTCAATGTGCCCGGCAGTGCGCCCGGCTGACTAACAGAACAGCACCGTGTTTTCGGCTCTCAATGCGCGCAGTGGGGACCGCGATCATCACCGCTGCTTTATTTTTGACCGACTTTGTTGCGGCGCAATCGCTCAGTGAGAAGTCAGCATTATTGTCAGCACCGGTGATGAAAGACACTAGCACCCTCGTTGGGGACAATTCAGCGCCCAGCGCCATCTCTCTTCGCGAGTCAGGCTTGATTGAGCTTACTGATATGCCTGTCAGTGGGCTATCGGGAGAGACAGGGGATACGAAAGACTATTACATGGATATTGGCGCCGGTATAAGTACTCTCGTGGTCACACTGGAGGTCAGCACTGGCGATCCAGATCTCTACGTCGGTCGGACTTTCCCGCCTTCTATAGACAATGCCGACTGTGAAAGTGCCCTTCCTGAGGGGAACGACGAGGAGTGCAAAATCAACAATCCTGTCGAAGGGCGTTACTACATCAGCGTTCTGGCTTATTCGAGCTACGATGGCGCGGTGCTCAAGGCAACGTTCCCGAGCCCTCCAGTGGCACCCACCATTACTGGCATTACGCCGGCAAACGGCGCGCTAGAGGTCGCTTTCGAGGCGGGTTCCGGCTCAGCAGATAGCTATCAGCTGAGTTGTGTGGACCCCAGTTTACGCAACGCTGCCGATGTGCTGCCTTTCATCACCGAGCCCGAAACCGCGTTATTTTCGAGATCGGTGATGAACGACACCAGCGTAAAGGTTGATGGTCAGACGTTCTCAAGCGCGAAGGCCTTTCACGAGTCTGGCTTGTTCAGGAGAGAGGGCCGCCGATGCGGCGCGATGGAGCGCAACGCGGCACGTCAGCACCTACTGGGCTCGGGTGCAGGCGCAGCAAATAGAGCACGCGGCGCGGCGGACTGTACTAACACCCTGACCACTATTTCGTCAGAACACATTCAACCTGCGGGGCAGGTGCTTCGAATCCCCGTCTATTTCCATGTGATCTACAAGGCCGACGGCGAAGGCTACATCAGCGAAGCACGGATTCTTGACCAAATGGCGGTGCTGAATGAGGATTTTGCTGGTGGTAATGGGCTCTCGATCCAAAATACCGCGATCCAATTTGATCTGGTTTATATCAACTACGTTCAGAATGACAGCTACTTTGAGGACGCAGGTGAAGGCGGACTCAGCAAATACTCGCTGGCTATTGACCCCACCCGATATATGAATGTGTATACCAACGATGGCAATGGTTATCTGGGCTACGCGACACTCCCCGCGGGCAGTGCTGGTGGCCAAGGTGACGGCATTGTCATGCTCCACGAGACCATAGGAGGGCGCAATAATAGCTATGGCTACTATAATCAGGGCCGCACACTGGTGCACGAGGTCGGGCATTATTTGGGGCTGTTCCACACCTTTGACCCAGAAGGTGACTGCACCAACACCTACACGGGCGGCGACTTGATCGTCGACACACCGCCTCAGCTCTATGCAGATTCTGGCACACAACCCTCGACAGGCTGCGGGCCTCGTTCGGCTATCGAGAACTTTATGAATTACAGTATCGACGACGCCATGTACACCTTCACCAGCGAGCAAACTAATCGCATGACCTGTAGCCTGGTCAATTACCGCAGTAATGCCTACTCGACCTCATCAACTAACACGTTCACGGCTGACGGTACGACCTCTCCGATCACGGTATCAGGGCTGGTCAACGGGCGCCCTTATAACTGCTCAGTCACCGCTACCAATACCGCGGGGACCAGCGCGGCCTCACCCGTCGTTGTGGGCGTGCCCAAACCACCGAGCGTGCCGGGTACCCCACTCATCAGTCGCGTCGATGCGGGAGATGGGGAGCTGAACCTCTCCATTAGCGTGCCAGATAACGGAGGGCTTGCAATCAGCAGCTACAGCGCGAGTTGCTCCGATGGCACCGATATCTACTCGGCCAGCAGCGCAACTCCCTCTGTGACCATTACAGGGCTGACGAACGCTACGCCCTACAGCTGTTCAGTTTCTGTGGCAAATAGCCTGGGCAACAGCCCCGCTTCAGTGACGGTCAGTGGTGCGCCAGACGAGGCACCGATTACCTTACCACTTTGGATTTTTGTCGAGGCGCTCCGCGTGTCCTCACCAGCACCAGAATAACCAGATGAAAAACAATGGGTAATTTATTAATAGACCTGCGCCGAAGGTCTGCGGCCTCGACGACGAGACACCAGTTCTTGTCTATAGACTCCACACTTGTTTAGAGGCCGCCTGCTAACCTAGGGGGAAGCAATTTTTAGCGGCTGGAGCGCTCCCGTACAGTCGATCCGCGGGTGCGAGGCCGATCCTTCTGTCGGATCACGCTGCTACCTTTGAATTCAGCTCTTGTTGGTATTCATAACCAGCCAAGGGGTCGGTCCGGACCGCCACTCCCAGACTGCGAGCAACTGGTCCAAGTGAGCGAGCTCCTGAAACCAATCTGGTGGGTGATCTAAATTTCTTGCACCACAGTCAGGGACAAGTATCACCTCGTGTGACTCCGAAAATCGGGCAGTTAATTTTTCTGTTACGCCAGATATCAAGCACTCGTGACTTTCCACTATCAAATCAAAGTCGCGAAGGACCGGAGCGCTATCCGGACAGAGCAACTCTAATTCAGCACCCTCGACATCACAGAAAACCAATACGGTCTGGCCTTTAAATTGCTCTAGTGCTGCAGGGTTGAAAGTGCCATTGACCTCGATCTGACTCTCGACCCCATTCTTTCTTGCTAAATCAATGCATGCCTTCTGTGCGTTAATATCAGTGTCATAGGCGACAAACTTAGTCTGCGGCATTCGTCTTGCCATCCCCACGGCATATTAACCCTCGGCACAACCAATATTCAGGACAACGTCGTAATTCTTAACAATCGCCTCTTCTATAAATGGCTGCAAAGGTTGCTCGTAGCACCCCAAGAGCTTTGCAACATGACAACCCTCCGCCGACTGAGAAAGAAACTCCATGCCAGATAACGGACCCTGCTTAACGCATATACCCTCTGCCTTGATCAAAGTGTTAGCGATCAAAATAGACCGCCACTTTGCCAGAAGGCGCATTGTGTTATTTAAATCAACGGCATAATCACCTGATTGGCTTAGTGCTCCGCAGGCTTGCCGAGCAATATTTTCATGGAACGACATAGTGTTTACTCTGCTCAAGACTTTGTATGTAGGTTATTGCCCCTCAATGCACCGCGACATTACGTGTGGTGGCGCTGTCAAACTGAGTGCTGACGGCTGTTTCCCAGCAGTCCATCGGCCAGCCGGACTGAACATAGCACTGCCTCAGGCCGTCAACCCACCGAGCCAGTTGTGTGTGCTCCAGCATGAGAGAGGTGGACCTATGATCCCCCACACCCCGAAAACATAATCGAACGAGCATCGGTCCATTGGTGATATCAATTGCCGCTGCCACCCATGAGGCACTGTCCTCATCCGCAACGACAGGCGTGTTCGCCTCTCCAGTGTGTTGAGCTGCAGATGACGCACCTTTCGCCTTCGCCTCTCCTCCATCAGCAACCAACTCTGCTTCCTGCCTAGCGACGTTCTGGCTAACCCCTTGGGAGTGGGCATCTGGCAGGGGTGCGGTCAACGCAAGCAGGTGTGGAATGAGGCGGCGGGTTAATGACGCTGTCAGCCACAGCACCGCAACCTCACCAGTTGTCAGCTCACACGCCACGCTGATGCGGTCCTCGATCGCACTGAAGGCAAGCGTCGTCCGCGTCACCTCCGCAGCGGAGGCATCCTGGTTCACTGGCCTACGGACTTAGTGTTGTAGCGGAGACAGCGGCCGTACTAAGCAGCGCATCGGACAGCACCGGCGCCACCGTATCCGGCGCGTGGCCCATCATCAGTTCGAGCTCCAACCAGGCCATAATACGTTGCTGATTAGCAAAGAGGCGGTCTCTTTGTGCGCGCGTTCGTTGTGCGAGGGCCAGCAATACGTCGGTGACTCGAGCAGTGCCTGCCTTAACCGATTTTTGTGTGGCCGTCACGGTTACCTCAGAAGTGTCCAAAGCCAGCTGAGCGGCCCGCACTCGCTTCTCTGCGGCGTCTAATCTGACCAATGCGGAGCGTGTCTGGGTCTCTACCGAGCGCTTGGTGCCCTCCAGTTCCTCTTTTGCAACGTAGTAGTCTGCCCACGCACCGCGAATTCTGGCAGAGCCAGACCCGCCACGAATAAGCGGATAGCTCACCGATATCGAGACGCTATCTGTTGTGCGCGCAGGAGAAGTTTGGTTATCAAACCCGACATCAGAATATTGCTGATTCACGACAAGGCTCACCTCGGGCCACCAGCTCCCCTTTTCACGCTTGACCCCCAACTCCGCGGCATCTCTGCCTTCCTCAGCTGCGGATACAGCAGGGCTGTTCTGCAACGCCTTAGCAACGGCCTGCTCCGGGGTGGCCATGCGAGCCAATAAGGTGATGCTGTCTGCGATTGGCATTAGTTCGAAGTTGCGTTGGCCGATTATCTCAGTCAGTTCCTCTCGGGCAATCGCCGCGTTGCCCTCAGCCTCGATCAGGTCGGCCTTGACGGTTTCGCTTCTTGTTTGGGTCTCCAGCACCTGCGTCAACGGCAGCAGGGCGCGGGCATAGAGTGCCTCGGCCTCCTCCAACTGTTTTTGCAGTGCCTCTGACTCCATTGCAAACTGCTTTACCGTCTCGTCAGCAATCAAGACGCCCAGATAAGCACTGGTGACCAGCATGATTAGATCGATCTTGGCGACAGCGAGATCACTTTCCGAGCGATCAAATAACGTGCGTCGGCGCTGCATCTCTCTGAATGCGGCCACGTTGAACAGCGCTTGGCGTGCCTGAAATCCGTAGCGCTCGCCGGGATAATTTTGTCGACCATAGAGCGCCGAGAGCGATCCGTCGTAGCTGAGTTTATTTTCGGACCACTCGCCAAAAAGTGACACTTGTGGCAACAACGACCCACGCGCGTCAGCGCTTTGCGCCTCCGCGGAATCCACTCGGTACTGTGCTATTGCGAGCGACGGCGCTTGATCTATAGCCAGTTGATACACAGATTCAAGTGACAGTGCAGCCGTTAACTGCTCCGGCGCAGCCAATGAGACCCGAGTAAACAAAAATCCAATTGACAGTAACAATATAAATCGGGAGACCATACTGTCAGTCTTCGGTTAGGGAGCGGGAGAAAGTGCGGTTCATTGGCGAGGTGACATACCCTAGCATGGTTCTTTGACCGGTCTTGATGAGCACTTCTGCCGGCATACCCGGCACCAAACTCATCCCATCAAGTAGGAATAGGTCTTCTTCGAGCAACTTTATTTCTGCGGCATAATAGGGAGTATTCGTCTCCTGATCGATCAAACGATCAGCCGAAAGTTTAGTTAATATCCCAGACACCATATAGGCATCTTTGAACACCGAAAAACGGATCTCTGCCGTTTGACCAATCGACACACGATCAATATCCATTGGTGAAACTCGAGCCTCAACGATCAAATTGTTAAAGCTTGGAACTATTTCCAGAATAGTTTCACCGGGCCGCAACACTGAACCAATGGTATTCGGAATAAGGTTTAGAACTGTGCCGTCCACTGGCGCACGAATTGTAGCTCGCAACATTCTGTCTTCAGCAGCAGCGTACTGCTGCTCTGTATCGTAGAGAGCGTCTAGCGCCGCGTCCAACTCATCCACAACCTCCGTCTTAAAGCGCTTTTTCAACTGCAGAATTCGCAGGTCGACTTCTTCTAGGGAGACGGTAAGGTCAGTCATTTCGCCCAGAGCCTGAATCTGGGAGCGCTGTAACTCTCGCAAGCGTTGCTTATCGACGTACCCTTCCGCCAGCAAAGCCTCTAGATCTTGTATTTCTTGGCGTAATGAAGCGTCAACTGCTACTTTTGCCTTCAATACGGAGTCTAAACCTTTTCGTTGACTATAAAGAACGTCTTCCTCGCCCGAACGATCAGAGAATCTTGCCACAAATAGAGCTCTCTCGTTAAGCATGGCGCTCTTGGCTCGCGAGTCTGCGGATGAAGCACTAGATAGGGCATCGGAAAAAGTAAGTGCTTCTTTGTCATCTCGCTCGGCAACGAGCCGATCAACCCGTGCTTGCTTGTTGTAGGTGCGTCCCTTGAGGATGTCTCGTTCGGCTTTGACCCTAGTTGCATCAAGGGTCACTAATGGGTCCCCAACTATCACTCGGTCACCGTTAGCGACTGCAATGTCAGCCACTATGCCGCCCTCAAGGTGCTGTAGAGATTTACGCTTTCCTTCCACTTGAACGATCCCAGGAGCTATTGCTGCGCTTTCTATCGGAGCTACAACCCCCCATACAAAAACAAACGCAGCGAAAGCAAGAAACACGGCATACCCAAATCGGCGTATGCCTCGATCGTCGTCCAGCCAGTTGTCTCCTCCCGCGCTCCCCGGAGGCACGAACTGCCCTAGATGGCTGTCTTTTTTCATCGCTATGTAATCCTCGGCACGACCGTTTTAATCGGCTTCCCTTTTTTTTCCGTGGCCCGCTGGGGTCGTGCCCCCTCACGAATCCTACCTATAACCTCAGTAGCTTGCCCAATATCAGTGATCAGGCCATCGGTGAGCACAATCGCTTGGTCTACCAACGGTAAGATCGCCGTTCGATGACTGACCACTAGTACCGTAGCGCCACTAGATTTTAGTGTCCCGATAGCCTCATTCAGTGCGACTTCGCCGGTCTGGTCCAAATTTGAATTAGGCTCATCCAGAACTACTAGTCTCGGTCGGCAGTAAAGCGCACGCGCTAGCGCAATGCGCTGACGCTGCCCAGGTGACAGCACTCCATTTTCCGGGCCTATAGGCGTATCGTATCCCTCCGGCAAGGACAGTATAAATTCGTGCACACCTGCGTCGCTGGCAGCTTGAATGACTGAGGCGGAGTCAACTTCGCCCAATCTCGCGATATTCGAACTCACTGTTCCTTCGAATAACTCTATATCTTGCGGTAAATAACCAATCTGTGGCCCCAAGCGGGTGCGATCGTATGCAAAAATATCCGCGCCGTCTAATCGAATATCTCCAGCAACTGTAGGCCATATCCCTAATACACTCCTGACCAACGTTGACTTACCAGCTCCGCTAGGGCCGAGAATCATTGTTACTGTACCTGGGAGACATGTGAAAGAAGCGTTACGAACTCTCGGAATATTCGTCCCGGGCGGGACAATGGTCGCGCCTGCGAGCTGCAACGTACCTGCAATCGGTGGAAGCTGCATTCTTTCAGCATCGCCCGGCCATCTTTCTAAAACATCAGCAAGGCGATTGTATTGCCCCTTGGCATCAACGAACCCTTTCCAAGCGCCTACAGCCATCTCCACTGGTTGAAGGGCCCGCCCGATCAAAATGGATCCGGCGATGACCATACCAGGGGAGATCTCCTGACTGAGCGCAAGATATGCTCCTGCACCTATTGCCGCAGACTGCACCGCTAACCTGAGGGTCTTTGTGGTCGCGCTGAAGGACCCCGCGATGTTGCTCGCTGATCTTTGAAGCTCGATTAACTCATGTTGCTTGGTTCTCCATTTAGATTGCAGGGCGCCCATCATGCCCATGGCGTGTGCCACTTCCGCATTTCTTAAGCTGCTTGCCACCGTCATATTTGTGGACATGAACAACTCATTCGCCTGTTTCATTTCGGATACGGTCATTCTCTGATTCGATAAAGCAATTAATAAGAGTAATCCGGCCGCAATCACCCC
>JAOHHD010000032.1 GCA_028117185.1 Luminiphilus sp. | reverse complement strand
TGGGGTGGCGTTGGGCCATACCCGGCTATCGATTATTGACCTTGAGGGGGGGGGCTCAGCCGCTACGGTCATCCTGCGGTCGTTTTGCGTTGGTGGCAAATGGCGAGATCTATAACCATATCGAGCTGAGAGAGCGGCTCGTATCCGAAGGTGCCCGTTTTGCAACGCAATCGGACTCAGAGGTCATCCTGCAAGGGTACGCCGCCTGGGGCCGAGATGTCCTGACTAGGCTAGAGGGCATGTATGCCTTTGCGCTGCATGATGCCGAGCAGAACGAAGTGCTGCTGGTACGTGACCCCCTCGGAATGAAACCCTTGTACTGTTACGAGGAGACTGCGGGGGTGCGTTTTGCTTCTGAGATTAAGGCATTACTGGCCCTGATGCCGCAACAGCCAGATCTCAACCCGACCGCATTGGTTCAGTATATGGAGGCGCAGCATCCGCTCGCCCGTGACACCCCTTTTTGCGGTATTGAACGAGTACTGCCCGGCGAAGCGGTACTCATCAGGGCAGGTCAACGAGTTGAGCGCTGGCGTCATTGGTCCGTTGCTCAGACCACGCCGAATAGTCACGCCGATCCGATCTCGTCACTTGATAGCTTAATGGAGGGCGTCTTCACGCAGCATCAACGTGCCGATGTGCCCATTGGACTATTTCTATCAGGCGGCGTGGATTCCACTATCTTGCTGGGTCTGATGCGCCGCTATGGCATGGAGGATATCCATACTTTTTCGATCGGGTTTCCCGGATCTTCCGTGGGGGATGAGCTCGATGTGGCCACTCGGCTAGCGACGCATTTTAGCACCCGCCATCGCGTGATCACGCCCACGCCAGATGACTTGCTAGCTCGTTTGGTGCAAACCGTGTGGGCCGCTGATGACTTAATGCGCGACCCGGCCAACTTGCCAACGCTCCTGTTAGCAGAGGAAGCCTCCAAAACGATGAAGGTCGTTTTTTCGGGTGAGGGCGGCGATGAAAGTTTTGCCGGTTACGGTCGTTACCGCACGGGTGCTGCAGAACGCTTCATGAAACGCTGTTTATTTCCGGGAACCGGTGGATTTCGCGCTAGAGGCGATCTACGGGGCAGTATTGCCAACCAGTTATTGGGGCCTGATTTGCAAGCTGCTCGCGCGCACTGGCGCACGCCGCTGATAGAGAGCTGGGGATCTTACCCATCGCGCTGGAGTGCCTTGCAAAAAATGCAGGCGTTGGACCTTGAGCATGCATTGCCAAATAACCTCTTGGTCAAAGCTGATCGTATGTTGATGGCGCAAGGCGTCGAGGGGCGCATGCCGTTTGTCGATCGCAGAATCGTTGAATGGGGGCTTATGCTGCCGGACAGCCTTAAAAGTGACCGGCACGAAGGTAAGAAAATTCTCAAGCAGTGGGCAGCGGGCTTTATGCCCACCGAGCATTTCGCAGCTAAAAAACGCGGTTTTTATGTGCCCGTTAATGACTGGTGGCAGGGCGATCGCTTGGCGCTGCTAGGTCAAATCCTGCTGCGCAATGAAGCGATAAGACGTTGGTTTAATCCAAAAGGTGTCACATTAGCGCTCGCCACTCAGCAACGTTCGGGTGGCGCAGGCCGCCTGTTAATGAGCCTGTTGCAGTTTGCGCTTTGGCATCGCCTCTTTGTCGAGTCGACGGTGGGTGGGTTGCCCGAGCAAATTGATCCACTCAGGTACTTAAGTGAATGAAGGGCGCGCATTCTTGGGTTGATGTCGTGGTTCGACCCGTGAGCGTTATACTGGGTCTCTCTGTTCCGCGGTATTTCGGCATACACTATGCCAAGCCTCAGTGAGTACTGAACGCATCATCACAATGGAGCTGTTTTATGAGTGACAGAGTCTCGATAACCACCTCGGATCATATTGCTCGCGTGACCTTGACCCGGCCGGATAAAATAAACGCACTGGATTCGGCAATGTTCGACGCTATTATCTCAGCGATCGCTGAGCTGGCAGTGCAACCTGATCTTCGCGCGGTGGTGGTCTCAGGTGAGGGCAGAGGATTTTGTGCCGGTCTTGATATGGCTAGTTTGCAGGGCGATAGCGCACCGACAAAATTACTCGAGCGGACCCATGGTGTTGCCAATCGTTTCCAGCAAGTGGCTTGGGGTTGGCGAACGCTGCCTATGCCAGTCATTGCTGCCGCGCATGGCATTGCGATTGGAGGCGGGCTCAATATATTGTCAGGTGCTGACATCCGTATTGTGCATCCCGATACGCGATGTAGCGTAATGGAGATGCGCTGGGGTCTGGTGCCAGATATGGCGGGTTACCCTTTGTGGCGGGGTAATGTTCGCGACGACGTATTACGCAAGCTGGTCTATACCAATGCCGAGTCTCAATCAGGCCATCAGCAATCAACAAGTCACGCTACTCACGGGCACGTCGGCAACGGCCCTGCAGCAGCAACCCTCCGGTGCCATCACAGGCGTTACGGTGGACGGACCGTTTGGACATCGAGACGTTAAAGCGTCCCATGTCGTCGTTGCGACGGGCGGCTGCGCTGCCAATCCAAGATTGTTCGAGGAGCTACATGGCGTGCCGCTGTATGCGCAGACGGCCTACCCAACATCATTAGGCAACGGCCTGCTATTGGGCATGTCTGCCGGCGCAGCGATTGTCGGCGCGGAAAAGTACGCCTGCCTACCGGGACTCATTCCAGATGCCCATCGCTACCCCTGTCAGATGTTTGCCTACGCCCCCTTAAACCCTGCGGCTCGATCGCCTTGGGAAATCGTCGTCAACGCGCGAGGCGAGCGTTTTGTGAGAGAAGATCACCCCAGCGTGCATCAGATTGAGCGCGGCATCTATCGGCAACCGGGGCATCGGCACTGGGCTATTTTTGACGCTGACATGCTTGAAAAATCGGACCCCATTATTCCCGACTGGACCCGACAAAGAATTGCCAACGAGTATCAGAGTAACCCCATGTTCCACAGGGCCATGACAGTGAGTGAGTTGGCCTTCCGAGCAGGCCTGAATCCCGCCACCCTCACCGCAACCGTCAATGATTACAATCACAGCATCGCCGTTGGCGGTGCAGATCCTTATGGCCGTGTGTCACGACCCTTGCCACTAACAAAGCCGCCGTTCTACAGCATCGCCATGCAAGGCTGGACCTTGGTCTCCTTCGCGGGGCTCAGCATCGACGCCAGCTTGCGGGTGCTCGATCGCGAAGCACGACCAATCCCAAATTTATTCGCCATCGGTGAAGTGATTGGTGCAGGCGCCACATCTGGGGCGGCTTATACCAATGGCATGCTGGTGACGCCCGCGATTACCTTTGGGCGGTTGTTAGGCCAGCGGCTCGCTTCCGGGCAGTCTGCTGCTTAAAGGGCGATAAATATCGTTTTTACCCGATTTTGCCCGATTTTGGCGTCCGATTTTGGCGTCCGATTTAGCGACAAATATTGTTCTTGGGCGGATTTTAACGTCTGATTGTGCAAAAGGTGACACAGAGACCCAATTGATCGCAATTACTTTGTACTGAACCACTGCCGTTGATACATTACTGCGCATCTATAACTAGGAGATCCCTATGAAAACTAAAGGTTTTGTATCAGCAGTTAGCGCTTTGATGTTGTTGTCCCCATTCGCCTCTGCGGGTGATCCAGTCCAAATGTGGAAGTGCAATATTAACGGTGACGTCGCAGAAGAGTCCGTGGTTGAGCAGGCGGGCAAGTGGAAGGACGCGGCGTCTAAGCTGCCCGGTGGCGGTGATATGGACGTTCACGTTCTGTTTCCCGTAGCAGTGGGTGCAGACGGTGACGGTACCGACGTACAGTATGTTGTCTCTTGGGGTTCCTTTGCGGACTTCGGCGCATTCTGGGACGCCTATCCTTCATCAGACGTCGCTCAGATGGAGCGTGAAACGCTGACGTGCCACGGCTCTGCTCTGTGGGAAGCTGACGATATTTAAGCGCTGCGCTTAATTTTGTCTGGGGCCACCTAAGGGTGGCCTTTTTTTGTTACCAGACGCCCCAAACCGATCAAATTCTCTTTTAATTTAACCTCGAGTAAGCGCTGATGCCCAGAGTCTGGAGTTGTAACGAGTGGGATCCGTTGGAAGAGGTTGTAGTGGGGAATCCGTTAGGCGCCCGTTTTCCCTTTGCCGATCCAAGTACTCGGCTAGCGGAGTACCCTGATCGTGCGCTCGATGCGCTGCCTCAGGGCGTTTTTCCTGATCACATTATTGAAGAAACCGAAGAAGATTTGCAGGTGTTTATTCAAGCACTCGAAGCAAGGGGAATCACTGTACACAGGCCTGATGTCTGGCCGCATGATCAAGTCATCAAGACGCCCCACTGGGAGTGTCAGGGATACTATAACTACTGCCCCAGAGACGTGCTGCTCGTTATCGGCGATACCGTTATCGAAACACCCAACGTGATTAGAGGCCGATCCCTCGAAACAGGCTCCTATCGACGTTTACTCATGGAGTATCTCGAGGAGGGCGCGAATTGGTTCGCGGCCCCCCAGCCCATGCTCGAAGACCGGTTGTTTGAATACGACGTATCAGCACCGACTCCTCGTAATATTGAACCCGCCTTTGATGCGGCCAATGTATTACGATTTGGTCGCGATTTGCTGTATCTCGTGAGTGCAACGGGCAATGAACTGGGCGGTCGCTGGTTGCAACGCGTCCTAGTAGACAAGTTCACCGTGCACTTTATGAAAGACGTCTATTATGGCAGCCATATTGACTCGACTTTAGTCGCACTCAAGCCCGGGCTGTTACTCGCCAATCCCGCACGGTTATCGCCGGATACCATCCCACCCTTTTTAAAGCAGTGGGAGATACTCTTTAGCCCCCCCATGGAAAATCAGGATCGCTACACCGCAGACTATCTAGAACAAGCGATCGGCAGCGAGTGGATTGATATGAACCTGTTTAGTTTAGGTCCCGATACAGTCGTCGTCGATCGCGATCAAACAGCACTCATCAAGCTGCTAGAAAGCCACCACATGGAGGTCGTTCCGCTCAAGCTGAGACACTCGCGCATGATGGGCGGCGGGTTTCACTGTGTGACACTGGATACACGCCGTCGCGGTAAGATGGAATCCTACTTCGATTGAGATGCGCACGCCGCACCCGCACTGTTCAGACCTATGAGCCTCCTATGGATAACGCTTCTCCTCTTATTGCTGACCGCTGCCTGGCTGCGCTACCGCAGCGTCGCGGCGGAGAGCACTAAACCTCCCCCCCTCAAAACGGTACTCAGTCAGCCCGCGGCGAGGGACAGCTGGGGGCAGCATCGCCATCAGATAGGTGCGCGCTGGCTACATGAAATCTTTGAGCGCTCGGCAGCACGATTCCCAGATTTTACTGCGCTCACGATTCCCGAATCGGGGGAATCTTTCAGCTACGCCGAACTCGACGCAAAAGCCAATCGCTTCGCTGACTATATCCGACAGCACCTGAGCGGGCATGATGAGATAGTGGCCGTGCACTTGCGACAAGACTCTGTCGACACTGTGGCGCTGCACCTAGCCATTCTCAAGGCCGGCGCGACGCAAGTCTTTATTGATCCGGAGTCACCTAGCCATCTTTACCAACAGATATTGGACGATGCGGCGCCCGCACTGCTAATCACTGATCCGCAACTTGCATTAACCAATGACACATCTCTTGCGATAGAGGGAATGTCGATATGTTCTCTTGAGTCACTGAAAGTTGCAGATAGCCGCACTGCATCCTCTACCCTGAGGTCGCTGTCTAACCCTAACGCTGATCAGGGTTCGCCAACCCAGCGAATCGCTTCCCTCTTTTACACCAGCGGCACCACCGGCGCACCCAAAGGCGTTGAATGCCCCCATGCCGGATATATCAATCTCGTGCAATCGTATGCAACGTTTTATGATTTTGTACCTGGTAGTGATGCGAGTTCACTCACTTCTTCGCTCGGTTATGACGGCAGCATTTCTGAAATGTATAGCGCCTGGGTCGCCGGCTGCGAGGTTGTCTTACTCACCAAGGCAGCATTGCGCTCTGGTCCACAACTGCTCCCGATTCTCAGGGATCACTGTGTTACCGCGTTGTTTTGCCCGCCCGTTTTGCTCTCCACCTTAACCACCAACCCTGAACTTGATCTGCCTTATCCTATTTGTCGCTATATCGTGCCAGCTGGAGAGGCTTTTCCCGCCTCACTGGTTGAGCCATGGTCGAGGGCGCGCCGGCAGATCGTCAATACTTATGGTCCCACCGAGGTGAGTACGGACACCAGTCGGCAACTGCTGCGGCCCAATGAGCCAGTCACGATTGGCAGCCCTTTCGCAGGAGTGACCTACTTCATTCTTGATCCGGCGACATTAGCGCTGCTCCCGCATGGCACAGAGGGCGAGCTCTGCATTGGCGGTTGCCAGCTGGCACAGGGCTACCGCAATAGAGCTGAGGCCACGGCCGCACAATTTATCACCCACCCCCAATTCGGTCGCCTGTATCGATCGGGTGATCGATGCCACGTTGACCCCACCACCCTGAGAGTCCATTTTCACGGTCGTCTCGATGCACAGCTCAAGGTAAGGGGGTTCCGCGTCGAAGCGCAGCCAATTGAGTCGCTATTACAAGATCACTTTGCCGAGTTCGAAACTGCGGTACTCGATTGTCAAAACAATGAGCTGATCGCTTTTGTTCGCGCGCCATTGCTCTGGCATAAATCCCAACGGGACGCGAGTGTGCAGCTACTTGGGCAGCCGCTACTGGCTGAAGCACAAACGCTCGTGGGACAAAAATTTCCCCCCTATGCGGTACCCAGTCGAGTCTTTCTCATTGACCAATTTGACCTCGTGGCCGCGTCGGGCAAGATCGATCGGCGTGCGTTACCGCAGGTTTCGGCGCTTCCCAGCACATCCGACCAGAGACCGGTGCTCAGCCCACAACAAGATGACGCCCTCGGTGAGTCGCTCGACGTCCGCGTGCTAGCGCTATGTCGGGCAAAACTGGGAAGCGATCTTGGTTGGCGCGACGACTTTGTTCAGTGGGGCGCTCACTCCATTGCCATTGCTCAACTCACACAAACACTGCAAGCGACGGGCTATCCCGTGACAGTCAGATCTCTGCTTAGCGAACATCGCTGTGCCGCAGATATCGCGGCACTCGCTGACACGATTCAACCCGAAGTAGCATCCGAGGACAGTCATCTTACCCCACCGACTCGCGACGACGCTGAGGTCGAGAGCAATATGTACTCCTTTCGCACTTTCAGTGCACTGCAGGCCAGTGCCGCTGTATTACTTCGCGTACCGCTGGTGCTCGTTGCGGGACTAGGACTGGCGATTATTGACCCAGAGGTATTGCTACTTTCAGGCGATATCTTGGGCTTTTTGGGCGCGACCATTATTACGTATTGCCTCTATATGATCGTGCCCTTCGTGAATTTGAGCTGAGTCGTTTTTCTCCATTTGATACAAGTTGTAATGGGATTAGAAGCCACATTAGAACCGGGCCGCTACCAAAAATATTCCCGGCACCACCTGCAGGTTTGGTGGCTGGAGCAACAGGCGGGCTTTGTCTTGAGGCCGCTGGTGAATGGCCTGAGAAGTCCAACGCTTTTTAATTGGGCTCTACGTAGTCTTGGCGCGCATATTCACCCCGGCGCCTTCATTGCACAAAGCACCGAGTGGTATGGCCCGCTCTCTCTGATGACGATTGAGGAAGGCGCTGTGATTCAGGCAGGCGCGCAAATTAGCACGATCGAATGGGAATCTTCGCTATTCACCCTAAAAGCCATACACATTGGCCCCCGCGCTCGAGTGGGGAGTCGAGCCATGGTGTCAGCCGGCGGCATCCTCGCAGAGGGCTCGTGGTTAACGCCGTTGTCATCGCTACAAGGTGCTTGCGACGCTTATTCACAAATTAGTGGTGTTCCAGGGTCTCCGGTGGGCAAGCTCCATCCAGTGAAAACGCCCGATCACCCAAAGCGCAATCGACTCATAATGGCCGCCATCGACGTTCGCAATGTCTTGCTGCAACTCGCACTCGAACTGTCATTAGTGGTGATTCCCGGCGCGTTTATCGCGCTCATCGCTTCGTTTTTTCTTGGCCTAGACGCGCTCAACACGCTCAGCGTAGATGATACTGCACTCACACTCAGCGGCCTTCTGGCAATAGGGGGCGCTGGCATCGCCGGCATCTGGATTGGCGTGCTCTCTAGTTCGCTTCTGATCTGCCTCTTCCTTCGGCTGACGCCCACTCCGTCTGGATGGATTGGCGCCGTCAGCCTCACGGGCACGCTAGCCCGATACCGACAAACTAAAATGAATCAAATCCAGCAAATGTGGGGTTGGAGTCTGACAGGGCAATATCTGCGAGCACTAGCCGGTGTAAAATTCTCGCAAGTCGGGGCCTCAGAATGCGACGCGCTCGTTAATGTATTGCCCGAGCAACTCGAAGCCGATGCCAATATTTTTATTGCACAAGGTTGCTACTGTAACGTCCTGGATGAGCACGGCGCATTTCTTTTGGTAAAACCACTCCGATTACCCGCGGGCTTCTTCGCTAGTAATAACGCAATGATTGAACCTGGCGCGTTGCCCGGCAATTTGCTTCTGGGGGTTTCGACGCCAATTGGATCTCATGACTACCGAGAGCAATACAGAGATCGCCCAGACCTCCAACGGGTTCTCGCAGGAAACCCGCCACTATCACTTGGCGCAACGTTGCAGCAGGCACAACCAGTTCACCCGAAGCCTTCCTGGTGGATCTTCATAATGCGCTTTGTTTTAAATGACTTTGCCTCCGTCGGTGTCGTACCAGGCCTCACTGTCTTTATCGCCACCATGTTGCTGGTATCCCTCAATGCAGTGGGGTTCAGCAATATTGGGGCAGCACTGATCACCAGCATCCTGTTCCCCATCAGCTTGCCGCTTCTTGCATTGCTCATAAAGTATCTTCTCGTGGGCAACTCTTGGGGCGCGAAAAATAGCGCCCCTTTTTGGTCGGTGCGGCATTTCGCGTATTTTCTCGCGCAAGACTGTTTTTTTCGACTCATGGCAAGCTTTATGAGTACTGTTGCGGGAACCGCTCTGGCTAACCCGCTGTTGCGGCGGTTTGGCTGTCGAATCGGCCAACGAAGCCTGATCGGGCTACCCATACAGCTCTCTGATTGGCACGCAGTTGATATTGGTGATGACTGCGTGGTGAATGGTCAGATGCAGCTCCATAGCTTTGAGAATCGCATACTCAACGTGGCACGAACCACAATTGGCAACAACACCGTGATCAACCATGGTTCAATGCTGATGGGCGGCGCCACGCTGGAAGATGATGTGACGGTGTCGCCGCAGTCATTAATTTTAAAGGCGATGCGGCTCGCTCCCGGACTGCACACAGGCAGTCCGACGCAACCCACCAATCACGCTAACCGGTAACGCTAAGACCTGTTTCATTGCAGTGAGCCACGGTTGGGTGTTCGAGAAAGCGACGTCTTCAGGGAGCACCAGTTAGTAGCCCCAACCCAAATTACCGAATCGACATCCAGCGAAGATACGTTAGGGACCGCCACAACCATTCCATCGGCCCCAGACGGAATCGCTCACACCACCAGTGACAGATCATCAACTGTGCGAAATAAACCACTACCGCAAAGCAGCATACCGCGAACGGCCCCCATTCAAACGCTTTGCCGAAGCCATAGTCATAAAATACCGTCGTAAAAATGAGCGTTTGACTGAGGTATGCCGACAGACTCACCCGGCCCGCACTTGCAACGCGCGCACGAAGCGCCGTGGCCCAGTTGCCCTGCGTCCAGCACCACACGCTGACAAACCAAGCACCCGTTAACAGGAACGCAGCGCAAAGGTAGACAAGGTCTCCCAACAGAACCCAGAGCGCTGACGCATCTGATTTGCCGAACGCGTCATAGCCCACACTTAGGGCTAAGTAACGCTCTACTCCCATCAAAAAAAGGCCCGCCAGCCAAAAACTCGCCGCCAGGCGATAACCCGATTGAAACGAGAGCATCTGTAATCTAGGCCACCCAACGCGCATAAAATAGACGCCCAGTAAAAAGAAAGTGAGCACCAATAATCCTGAATCTGGATATTGCCAATCGGCCCAGAATCGCTCGGGGATATTACCTGAGTGGTATGTGACCACATCGCTAAAGCCACCAATCGATAACGGTGAGTGCGCCAAGTCGTCCTCAAGCCACTCAATGGCCTCCTCGCTATTCTCAGGCGGCCGCTCGTCGCCGCGGTCATCTCCCAGCAGGTGTCCGAGCGGAAAACTGAGGCTAAGTGCCACACAAACACCTAGCAGCCAACGGTTGGGCAGCCCGTTGAGGCACAGTAAGAGCACGCCCAGCTCCGCATACAGCATGAGAATGTCGCCCTCGAACAACAAAGCATGCAGGCAACCCAACGCCATCAGTACCGACAGCCTGCGAACAGCACGTGCCAACGTGTAAGTGGGAGACATGCGCTGCAGGTAAAAGCCGATGCCGAACAATACGCTATATAGCGCCCAGAACTTTGATTCAAAGACGATATGCTTGAGCGTCCAGGCAACACGGTCTGCTGCATCTGTCCATACGGCCGCATCAGCGCCAAAGCTAAACACGTTGACGACCAAGATACCAAACAGCGCGACGCCCCGAAGCACATCAAAAAAGGCTATACGTTCAGGGGACTGCGTCATCGACACCCGCTCAGCATTGCCCAATCAAACCCACCCATGATTAGCCGCTCTCTCTCGAACCACACTACGAAGCCTATGCTTATTCATTTCACACTCAACCATACGCCAGTGGCAGCGGTCAGCAACGCACGAGCGCCAAATTACCAGAGCACTGGCTAATTTTTTGATTGAGTGGCCATTCGTCATGGCGTCATCATATCTAAAATCGCGTCTCGCAAGCAGGACAAGCGGCGGATCCGCATCGCCAGCCGACCGTCACGCTGGGCTTGTCTGTATGAGACTGGATGTGTTCGAATGCCCTCCAAGCCAGCTACTGCGTCGTTGCAGTTCGAGCGAATTGGGTGGATCGATACAGCCAGCATCAAGCCCGTGAGTAAGGACTATCATGAAACATCCGCTGCTGCAGTATCCCGGTAGTCACCTCGACCTTGTATAGCGAGTCCGCTCCGCTGTTCGCGGCACTTCGCCCTAGCAGGAAACCCACGACGTACTGTATGCGCTCCCTATTCACCCCATCATGTTACCCCTGCGGGTTGTCGGTATGACCCCATGAGTACCAAACGATTTTCACCCGCTATCAGCGGCGCTGCGAGCGCCCTGCCATTGTTTATTCCTGCCATTCCCTTTGCCTTTGTTTTTGGCGTGGTCGTAGCTAATGCCGGTATCCCAGAGTGGCTAGGATGGTCTTCATCCCCCATTATTTTTGGTGGCGCCATACAGGTGACGCTGTTTACCTTAATTGGTGAGGGGGCATCGGTCGCCGCCGCCGTCAGTGCCGCTTTGGTGGTAGGTGCACGCCATATGCTCTATTCCGTTGCGTTGGCGCCGCAATTTCAACATCAGCCCACCTGGTTCAGATGGGTCGGACCTTATGTCCTGATTGATCAGGTGTTTGTCTTAAGCCAATTGAACCCGATCAAGGAACCCGACACTTTTAGGCACTACTTTTTGGCTGCAGGCTTCACTTTTTGGTCATTGTGGATGCTATTTACAGCAATAGGTGTCGTACTGGGCCCTGCTATTCCCGCTAGCTGGGGGGTCGAATTTGCCGCGCCAGTGCTGTTCGTCAGCCTGATGATGGCAGCCAGTAACCGCCCGGATAAAATCGGGGCAGCCATACTCGCCATGATCATCACCTATCTGTTTGCCGAGCTCCCTAATCGGGCTGGCCTGTTAGTGGCCGTGTTCATTAGTGTCGTCATCATGTTGCTGATTACGCGTCGAGGTCAGCGATGATT
>JAOHHD010000031.1 GCA_028117185.1 Luminiphilus sp. | reverse complement strand
CGCTAGGTAGCTGAGGTACTTTGGGTTAATAAACTCAGATAGCAATGCTCCCGCTAACACCCCGATAGCCGAAGCAACCACCAACGCGACTGAGGCACCACAGAATACAGTCCACTTACTCACCTCTTTGTCTGCAGCGAAAAGCATTGTCGCAAGCTGCGTCTTATCCCCCAGCTCAGCGATGAATACTGAAATGAAAACGGTGACAAATACTTTTAGCTCCATAGCGTAGGGTGTCCTTGTGGGCGTCAGTGATGAGCAAAAGTGACAGCACACAGCCTCCAAGGCAAATAACGTGTGTTGTGGCGGCGATACTGCAGGAACAGTTGCGATTCGCCAGCAAGCTCAGAATGCGGGTGATTGGCAGCTGAATTAGGCCAACCCCCGCAGCGCTTGCTGACAAACTACTGTTAACTTTCGCCACCTGAAGCTTTCACAATAAAGCCACAGTCGGTACCGAGGATCACTGCGTCACCATCGACCCAGCGATGAACGCGCGCTGCATACTAATAAATTGGTTCCATAGAAGCCCCCGAAAACCGGAAAATCCATGCAAATTACGGTCAACCGCCCAGCAGCAGCCGTAAATTATTGTGATAACTAGGGAAAAATGGGGTGGCTGACGGGTCTTGAACCCGCTACCTCCGGAGTCACAATCCGGTGCTCTACCTGGTGAGCTACAGCCACCAACAAGAATCGGCCAACCTCTGCGCTGACACGGTTACCCGAAGGCCTCCTTCTCCGACGTCTACCGGAAGAAAAAGTGGTCGGGGAGGAGGGATTCGAACCCCCGACATCCTGCTCCCAAAGCAGGCGCGCTACCAGACTGCGCTACACCCCGAAACGAAGAGAAACCCCTCCGCGCGGCGGGAGTTTACCGATATTGACAATATTGGGCAATGCGAAAGGAAATGCTTTTGTCTCATCGTGAATTCTGGAAGAATCCCCGCCCACATGACGAGGAGAATGGACATGTCAGCAACAATACTTGACGGCAAACACGTTGCACAGCTCACAGAAGCGGCCTTGGCCGAGCGTGTGACCAAAATGAAAAGCCGCTCCGATGGCCGGACCCCCGTTTTGGCCACCATCTTGGTTGGCGATGATCCAGCCTCTGCCACTTACGTGAAAATGAAAGGCAATGCCTGCCGGCGCGTTGGCATGGAGTCGCTGGCGATAGAGCTACCGGCTTCGATCAGCACCAATGATTTACTGAGGGAAATAGAACAGCTCAACCTTAACCCCGACGTGCACGGCATCTTGTTACAGCACCCCGTCCCCTCGCAGATTGATGAGCGCGCCTGCTTTGACATGATTGCACTTGAAAAGGATGTTGATGGGGTAACGTGCTTAGGTTTCGGGCGAATGGCGATGGGAGAATCTGCCTATGGATGTGCAACTCCACAAGGCATCATGCGCCTACTGCAGCACTACGAGATCGCGCTCTCAGGGCTCCACGCCGTCGTTGTGGGAAGAAGTCCGATTCTCGGCAAGCCTATGGCGATGATGCTGCTAGAAGCCAATGCCACTGTGACCATCTGCCACTCGCGGACTCGCGATCTAGAGAGCCATGTGCGCCAAGCCGATCTTATCGTCGGCGCCGTGGGCAGACCGGAGTTCATTCGGGCGGATTGGGTTAAGGACGCCGCAGTGGTCGTCGATGCCGGCTACCATCCGGGTGGAGTCGGCGACATCGAGCTGCAGCCTTTGTTAGAAAGGGCCAGCGCCATTACACCTGTTCCTGGCGGCGTCGGTCCAATGACCATTAACACACTCATTCAACAAACGGTTCAGTCGGGAGAGAAGTCTCTCGCCTGATGGATCCTCTAGCCTCGGCGTCGCCATTGCGTGCCGTCGGGGCCATCGTCCAGCAACACGCCCTGCTCCTCCAGCGTCTGGCGGATTTCATCGGCCCGGCCAAAATCGCGGTTACTGCGCGCCAGTAAGCGCTCCTGTATCAAGGCTTCAATATCCTCAGCGTCAGGGCCTTCGTGACCGCCTCCTCGCTGGAACCACGTCTCGGGATCCTCGCTAAGCAGCCCCAGCAAGGCCCCGCCTACCAGCAATTCAGCCTTCGCATCAGCTATCGCCTCGGCATCAGCCGCCTTGTTCAACGTTTTGGCTGCCGCGTGCAGTGCGGCGATCGCCTCAGGGGTGTTAATGTCATCGAGCAATGCGCCATAAACCGCACTGCTGGTAGGCGCTAGCTCGGCGGGTTCAATGCCAGCATGCGGCCTGAGCGCACCATAAAACGCATCTAAGGCATCTTTCGCGCTCTCCAGCACCTGTAGAGAAAAGTTAAGCGGAGAGCGGTAATGAGCCGTCAACAGCGCAAAACGCAACACCTCCCCAGGATATCGCTCCCCCAACTCTCGCACGGTCCGCACGTTGCCCAGCGACTTGGACATCTTTTCACCGTCCATATCAACGTAAGCGTTGTGCATCCAATAGCGAACAAACTCGTCGTCATGTGCACAGCAGCTTTGTGCACGTTCATTTTCGTGATGAGGAAAGATAAGATCGCGCCCGCCACCGTGAATATCGATACTGCCACCCAAGTGCGCCCTGATCATCGCAGAGCACTCTAAGTGCCACCCCGGTCGACCACGTCCCCACGGACTCTCCCACCCAGGCTCCGCCGAGCTCGAGGGCTTCCACAGTACGAAATCACCGGGGTGACGCTTGTAACTGGCTACCTTGACCCGCGCGCCGGCCAACATGTCATCAAGATTGCGGTGGCTCAGCGCTCCATAAGTGGGCATTGATTCGACGGAAAACAGCACATGTCCGGCTTCCTCGTAAGCGTGGCCTCTCTCGATCAGGCGCTCGGTCAAGGCAACCATTTCTGGGATGTGCTCAGTGGCCATCGGCTCGATCGAAGGAGTGAGCGCATGGAGTAGCGCCATGTCCTCGCGATAGGCGGCGGTAAACTCCCGGGAGACCTCGCCGATGTCACCATTACGCTCCACCGCCGCCTGAATAATTTTGTCGTCAATATCGGTGATGTTGCGGGCGTAGACCACTTTGTCATAACGCGCAGACAAAACCCGATAAAGGCAATCAAAGACCACCACAGGGCGCGCATTGCCAATATGCGCATAGTTATAGACCGTTGGACCACAGACGTACATCGTGACCCGGCCTTCATCGATGGGCGTAAACACCTCTTTTACACCCGACGCAGTGTTGTAAACCCTCAGATCAGCCATTGGATGCAGACCAGTTATCACGTAGACCAATGGTCATATTGAAAACCGGCGCCTCGCTTTGATGCTCGTATCGATCGGCCACAAAGTACCCCTCGCGCTCAAACTGATACGCCTGCTCGGGCGCCACCGTTGCAAGCATAGGCTCTATCATCGCCTCTTCTATCACGACCAGAGACTCTGGATTAACTGCCTCCATGATATCGCTGCAACGCCCTGGCGCTTCCTCAGAAAATAATCGGTCATAACATCTCACTCTGGCGGGCACGCAGTGATCAGCTGATACCCAGTGAATCACGCCCTTAGGCTTGATACCGTCGTCTGGATCAGAACCCTGCTCGAGGGTGACACAGCGCGCAAAGACCTGTGTCACATTACCTTCTGCGTCGGTATCGCAACGCTCAGCCTCGATCACTAGCGCACCTCGCAGACGGACGCGCTTGCCTATCACCAGTCGCTTAAAATGCTTATTAGCAGACTCACGGAAATCCTCACGGTCGATAAGCAGCGTCTGCGTCAACATTACGTCGCGCTGACCAAAAGTTTCATCAGCAGGATGGTTGGGTATCGACAACATTAATTCATTCGGCAGATTCGTGAGCGTCAAGCGCAGCGGGCGCAGCACGCACATTGCTCGGGCAGCCGTCTTGTTGAGATGATCTCGGACAGCACTTTCGAGCATCGCCACATCGACAATACTATCGGAGCGAGAGGTGCCGACCTCTTCACAGAAATGACGAATCGCTGCCGCCGGATAACCTCTTCTGCGCAACCCAGCGATCGTCGGCATTCGTGGGTCATCCCATCCCGTCACGACATTGGCGTCGACCAACTGCTTCAACTGTCGCTTGCTCGTTATCGTGTAACTCGTATTCAGCCGAGCAAACTCAATCTGCCGAGGGGTATGAGGCACCGGTAACTGATCGATAAACCAATCATATAGCGGACGATGATCCTCAAATTCCAGGGTGCAGATCGAGTGAGTCACCCCCTCGATCGCATCCTCTTGTCCGTGGGCGAAATCGTAGGTGGGATAGATAGTCCAGTTCGTGCCAGTTTGGTGATGCGCAACGCGACGAATACGATACAGAATAGGATCCCGAAGGTTCATATTGGGCGCAGCCATGTCAATTTTTGCCCGCAATACCTTTTCACCTTCGGCAAATACCCCTGCACGCATCTGCTCGAACAGTGCTCGGTTTTCAGATGCGCTGCGGTCTCGGAAGGGGCTGTTCTGGCCCGCTTCCACTAGAGAGCCGCGATAGCGCCTTGCCTCTTCAGCGGAAAGGTCGCAAACATAGGCAACCCCATTGTCAATTAAGTGCAGTGCCCATTGATAAAATTGTTCAAAATAAGACGAGGCGAAACGCACCTCCCCGCTCCATTCGTAGCCCAGCCAGCGAACATCCTCTTGGATAGAGTCGATAAACTCTTGGCTCTCTTTCTCGGGATTGGTGTCATCAAAACGCAGATGACAGCGCCCCCCAAACTGCTCGGCTAGCCCAAAGTTGACGGTGATCGACTTCGCATGACCGATATGGAGAAAGCCATTGGGCTCAGGAGGGAACCTTGTCACCACCTCGCGAGTCCGACCGGCGTCAAGATCAGACTGAATTTGTGTACGCAAAAAGTTACTGCGTAATTCCGCTGACATACCAACTCCCCCAATTAGAGGGCGGTACTATAACAATCCGGTGCAGGCCATGGCAGGGCATCCCAATGTGTTTAATACAAATTTGGGATCGCAACCCCCCAGTAAGTCAGGTAGGATTCGCGCTCTCCTAACGACCCATTGAGGACGACATGCCAATAGCGCACGTAACCATCGCCACGACCGTCGGTCAGATGACACTGGAATTAGACGCCGACAACGCGCCTAAAACGGTGGAGAATTTTCTGGCTTACGCAACCAGTGGCTTTTATGACGGCACCATTTTCCATCGCGTCATTAATAATTTCATGATTCAAGGCGGCGGCTTTACCGCCGATATGGAGCAGAAGCCCACTCAGGCGCCCGTCGACAATGAAGCGAACAACGGGCTCAAAAATGAGCGTGGCACCATTGCGATGGCGCGGACTCAAGACCCTCACTCCGCTACGGCACAGTTCTTTATCAACGTACAAGATAATGACTTCCTAAATCACACCGGTGAGAATTTGCAAGGCTGGGGCTACACCGTCTTCGGTAAGCTCACACAAGGCGAGGAAGTACTTGATAAAATCCGCAATGTACAAACCGGCAGTCAGGGTGGCCACCAAGACGTTCCGACTGACCCCATCATCATCGAGAGCATCTCAGTCATAGAGTGAGGGGGATCAACGGTGCACCGACTTTTCATTAGCGACCTGCATCTCAGCGATCAAGCACCGTCCATAGAGACGGGACTCAATGACCTAATCACTCGAGAACGTGGCGTCGAGTCCCTAGTGATTTTAGGCGACTTTTTTGAAGCATGGGTTGGGGATGACGATGACGATCCCCTAGCCCTGAGAGTCAAAAACCTACTGCGACGGCTCAGCCTTGCGGGCTGCGAAATTCTCGTCTGCAGAGGCAATCGCGATTTTATGCTCGGTGAACAATTTGCCGCCGACATTAGCGGCACCTTATTGGATGACGTGACAGCCATGGAAGTTGCTGGGGCACCCGCCCTGGTGCTTCATGGCGACACCCTGTGTACGGATGACGCCGACTATCAACAATTTCGATCCCTTGTGCACTCTCGAGACTGGCAGGCCGAGATGATGGAAAAACCGCTTGCTGAGCGTCGGGAGCTCGCGTCACAGCTCAGAGCGCTCAGTATCGATGCGGCGAGCAACAAGCCGGAAGACATCATGGACGTTAACGATCAAGCCGTTACCGACCTGATGAGCGATCATGGCATCTCAAGAATGATACACGGACACACTCACCGCCCAGCGAGGCATAAGGTCGAAGCAGGTGAACGTATTGTGCTGGGTGACTGGACCGCTCAGCAGGGGTGGCTGTTGAGAGAGAACGGTAGAGCGCTTACCCTAGAGCAATTTGCACTGAGCTAATCGTGTCATCCGGCGGGCCGCTGTGAAAGCGAAACTCGCCGTCTGAGGACTGTATCAAGTCGGCTTCTAAGCCTCGAAAATACGCGAGGCGCTGGTCAAAAACCGCGACATCGCACAAGGGCTTAGCGAGCGTCAGGTAATCGTTGAAATGGCGAGCCTCGCTTTTCAGCAGCGACTCGTAAAAATCCTTGAGCTCCGGGGCTAGCGACGGCGCCAAACGAGCAAATCGCTCACAGGAGCGTGCTTCGATGAGCGCACCCACGATCAGTGTATCGACCAATCGCCCGGGCTCCTGCTTCCTGACTCCCTTGTGCAGACCCTGCGCGTACCTTGATGCACTGAGGGGCGCATAATCGATGCCGCGAGATCGCATCAGGCGCAACACCTGCTCAAAATGACGAAGCTCTTCCCGCGCTAATCGCGACATTTTATCGAGTAATGCCGACTGCTCTACATAGCGATGCATCAAACTTAATGCGGTTGCAGCGGCTTTTTTTTCACAGTTAGCGTGATCGATCAGCAAGGTGGCTTCGTGATGTGGCTGAAGCGCCTCACAAATCCACTCATCTGGCGTCGCACAGGGCAGAAAAGCTTCAACCGGCGCCAGTAGCCGCTCGTGACTACTCATGGTGCCGCCTGCTCAATGCCATTATCGCCGAACATATCGGTGGTTGCGATATAACGGTCGTAATGCGCTGAAGACAGCACCCAAAATTCCTCATCGATCTGATCTCTCAACGCAACCAATGGCTCGTGCCGAAACGGCGCAAGTACTTCGAAACCAAATTGCTCAGGCGCCGTGATCTGTGCGGCTCCCGCCTTAAGCAAAACAAAGATATGACAATAGGGATCATGGTCGGCTTGATATCGAATTTTCTGCACGTCTAACTGCCAACTCAGCAGTTTGAGGTCGGTGATGCGAAATTTATTGGCGACACACAGAGCCAAAAATTGCGCCAACCGCTGGTCAATGGCTCGCTTTTGCTCCTGAGAGTAACCATTCCAGTGAATCACCTCGTGGGCAAACCGCTTGCACCCGCGACAGACAACATCACCGATACCCGTCGAACAGACGCCAATACAAGGGGTTTTGATAGAGATTAGGCTAGACACTGGCGCTCCTTTCCAGCGAGGAAGTTTAGCAGTTTCTGGCTAACACTCGGGCGCTTATGACCCATGAATCGAATGAATGCCTATTATATGAAGAAACCGCCTTACTGATTGCACATCAGCCAAGCTATACTCCGCGCGCTGAATCACTGCCGTAATGAGGAACCCTATGCTGGACGCTTATAGAAAACACGTGGCCGAGCGCGCCGCTATGAACATCCCCCCCGCCCCACTGTCCCCAGAGCAGGTAGCAGAACTGGTCGAGCTCATCCAAGCGCCACCGACCGGTGAGGAAGCCTTTCTCATAGAACTACTGACGGAACGTGTCCCACCGGGCGTCGACGAGGCGGCTTACGTCAAGGCAGGTTTTCTGTCATCGATCGCCAAAGCAGAGACAGATTGTGCGCTCATTAATCGTGAGCAGGCGGTGACCTTACTCGGCAACATGCTGGGCGGCTACAACATCGGTACGTTGATTGGTTTACTGGAAGACGATGAGCTGGGCGCCAGCGCCGCGAGAGAGCTCAAGCGCACCATTTTGGTCTTTGACGCCTTCCATGATGTGCAACAACTCGCTCAGAATGGGTCAGCACATGCGCAATCTGTTCTCGAGAGCTGGGCAGCGGGAGAATGGTTCACTGATCGGCCGGAAGTAGCAGATTCCCTCAAAATGGTGGTCTTCAAAGTGACCGGCGAGACCAACACAGACGATCTCTCACCGGCCCCTGATGCCTGGTCGCGGCCCGATATTCCACTGCACGCGCTGGCGATGTTTAAAATGGCTAGAGACGGCATCGAACCGGATGAGCCTGGCAATACGGGACCACTTCAGCTGATCAAGGATATCCAATCTAGTGGGTTACCCGTGGCCTTTGTCGGCGATGTCGTCGGAACTGGCTCTTCGAGAAAGTCTGCGACTAACTCAGTGCTTTGGTATTTTGGCGAAGACACACCGGGCATCCCGAACAAGCGTGCCGGTGGTGTTTGCATCGGCGGGAAAGTGGCGCCCATTTTCTACAATACAATGGAAGACGCCGGTGCACTCGTATTTGAAGCCTCGGTTGATAATCTCCAAATGGGCGACGTCATCGAGATACGGCCTTACGAGGGCGTCATACTGGCTGAGTCGGGAGACGTCGTGTCTGAATTTGCGCTTCGCTCTGATGTACTGCTCGACGAAGTCCGCGCTGGCGGCCGCATCAACCTCATTATTGGCCGAGGCTTAACCACCAAAGCGAGGCAGGCACTCGGACTCGAAGAAAGCGCGCTTTTCCGCAAGCCAACGTCGCCCGAAGCATCTGACAAAGGCTACACACTGGCACAAAAAATGGTGGGGCGCGCCTGTGGCGTCGAGGGTATTCGCCCGGGCACCTACTGCGAGCCGCAGATGACAACAGTGGGCTCTCAAGATACAACGGGGCCAATGACGCGGGATGAGCTTCAAGACCTAGCTTGCCTCGGCTTTTCTGCAGACCTTACGATGCAGTCGTTTTGCCACACGGCGGCTTACCCCAAGCCCGTTGACATTAACACACAGCACACGCTCCCTGATTTCATCACCACTCGCGGTGGTGTCTCGCTGCGTCCCGGCGATGGCATTATTCATAGCTGGTTAAACCGGATGCTACTGCCCGATACCGTAGGCACCGGTGGTGACTCACATACCCGGTTCCCAATGGGGATTTCGTTTCCCGCTGGCTCCGGATTGGTAGCCTTTGCAGCCGCAACCGGTGTGATGCCGTTAGACATGCCTGAATCGGTATTGGTACGTTTTCGAGGCGACATGAAGCCTGGCGTAACACTGCGCGACCTGGTTCATGCCATCCCTTACTATGCGATACAGCAGAATCTTCTGACGGTAGAAAAGAAGGGAAAGAAGAACATCTTCTCTGGCCGCATTTTAGAAATTGAAGGATTGGATTCACTAACGGTTGAGCAGGCCTTCGAATTGTCCGATGCGTCAGCAGAGCGCTCCGCCGCAGGCTGTACGATTAAGCTCGGCGAGGACACCATTGCCGAGTACTTGCGCTCTAATATCGTCTTACTGAGATCGATGATCGCTGAGGGTTATGGTGACGCGCGAACGCTTGAGCGGCGCGCGCGCAACATGGAAGCCTGGCTGGCAAATCCCAACCTACTCGCGGCAGACGCCGATGCCGAGTATGCGGCGGTGATCGAAATAGATCTTGCAGAAATCGATCAACCTATCGTTTGCGCACCGAACGATCCAGACGATGCACGACTCCTGTCAGAGGTTCAAGGCGACAAGGTAGATGAAGTGTTCATTGGTAGTTGCATGACCAATATCGGTCACTTCAGAGCGGCCGGCGAACTCCTAGAAGCCCACGGAGCCCCCGTTTCCACGCGGATGTGGATTTGCCCGCCCACGCGCATGGATGAGAATCAACTGATGGAGGAAGGCTATTACGCCATCTTTGGACGCGCGGGAGCGCGCACGGAAATGCCAGGATGCTCATTGTGTATGGGCAACCAAGCCCGCGTTGCACCCAATTCGACGGTGCTGTCGACCTCAACGCGCAACTTTCCAAATCGATTAGGTGAAGGTGCCAATGTCTACCTCACGTCGGCCGAATTAGCTGCGGTAGGCGCCCTACTGGGCAGGCTGCCGACGCCCGCTGAATATCTCGAATACGCAGTAAAAATCGATTCGATGGCCGACGAGATATATCGCTATATGAACTTTGATCGGGTGCTGGCATTTCAGAAACGCGCTGAGGATGGCCAGCGTATCGCTGCAACCATTATCGACGAGGTAGCGTAGCGGTATCGCTCAGCGACGATCCCGCACCGCTGAGAACCCTCTAAGGCAATCGGCTTGGAGGTCCTCGAGATCTTCGAGGCCAACAGCAATGCGCACCATGCCCTCGCGTATGCCAGCGGCCGCCCTTTGCGCTTCAGTAAGACGTCCATGCGTCGTCGATGCGGGGTGAATGATGGTGGTTTTTGCATCGCCGAGGTTGGCCGTCAACGACATGAGCTGAGTATGGTTAATGAAGCGCCAAGCGGCCTCACGCCCACCCGCAATCTCGAAGGCAATGACACCGCCAAACCCGCGCTGCTGAGATGCCGCTAGCGCATGCCCGGGATGATTCGCCAGCCCACAATAGTGCACTTCCTCAACGCCTGACTGCTCCATCAACCACTCTGCCAAACCTTGTGCATTCTGGCAGTGAGCGCGCATACGAAGATCGAGCGTTTCCAGCCCCTTCAACATAATCCAAGCATTAAAAGCACTCATCGTCGGTCCACAGGAGCGATTAAACGCCACCACTGGCGCAATCAGCGCTTCACTACCCACTAGCGCCCCACCGAGGACCCGGCCCTGCCCATCCAAGTACTTGGTAGCAGAATGCGTCACGATATCGGCGCCCAGTGCCAGTGGGTTTTGCAGCGCGGGGGTGCAAAAACAATTGTCGACCGCAAGCATTGCACCCAGATCACGACTTAACTGCGCAAACGCAGACAGGTCAGCGATTGCATTCAAGGGGTTCGACGGCGTCTCCAGAAACAAAAGACGCGTTCGCGAAGTTGCTGCATCACGCCAAGCGTCAACCTGCGTTAACGGAACAAAACTGACCTCGACGCCGAATTTTTTCAGGACGTTATCAAATAGGCCCACTGTTGCGCCGAAAACGTCCTGCGAGCACAGCACGTGATCACCAGAACGCAAATGCGTCATACATAAGGCCAAAATAGCTGACATCCCAGACGCGGTGGCAGCGGCCACCTCCCCTTGCTCTAAGGCAGACAATCGCTCCTCAAATACGCGAACAGTGGGATTGGTGTATCGCGAGTAAACATTACCCGCAACCTCTCCAGAAAACTTGGCTTCGGCCTCTTCAGCTGACGCGAAAAGAAAACTCGATGAGGCAAAAATCGGCTCTCCGTGCTCAGCCTCTTGTGACCGCCGAATGCCCGCGCGCACCGCCTGAGTCCGTGCGCCAGATGAACTCAACCAGTCGCCAGAATCGTCCGTCATCGCTCAGCTGTCATTATGCAAACCCACCACCGCACCATCACTTACGCCTATTGCGTCGCCATGCCGCTTGGCACTGTCTGCACGCGCGGCCTGTATCGACTGCAGATAATGCTCATCGATGTTGCCGGTCAAATAGCGGCCATCAAACACTGAGGACTCAAAGCCATCAACGGCTGGATTACCTTCACGTGAGCACGCCAATAGATCCTCAAGATCTTGGTATACCAGCCAGTCTGCGCCAATCTCTACTCGGACTTCTTCAACCGTGCGCCCATGGGCAATGAGTTCATCAGCGGCCGGCATATCAATGCCGTACACATTAGGATACCGAACAGGCGGTGCCGCAGAGGCAAAATAGACCCGCTTAGCCCCCGCTTCTCGTGCCATCTGAATAATCTGTCCGCAGGTCGTACCTCGGACAATAGAATCATCTACCAGCAGCACTGTCTTATCCTGAAACTCGAGCGGCACCGGATTGAGTTTTTGCCGCACAGATTTCTTACGCTCGCTCTGGCCCGGCATAATGAACGTTCGGCCAATGTAGCGGTTTTTCATAAACCCCTCGCGGAACTTGACGCCCAGCTCATAGGCCAGCGACTGTCCCGCCACTCGGCTGGTATCCGGAATGGGGATCACCACATCAATGCCATGCTGGGGACGCTTTCGTAATATTTTCTTGGCCAGTGTCGCGCCCTGCCGCATTCGCGTTTTATACACCGAAATGCTATCCATCAACGAGTCTGGACGCGCAAAATAGACGTGCTCAAAAATGCACGGTGTGAGCTTCGGGTTCTCGGCACATTGTTGGCGATGCAAAGTGCCCGCCTCGGAAACACAAATCGCCTCGCCGGGTAGAACATCACCAATCAGATCGTAACCGGATACGTCTAACGCCACACTCTCCGAGGCGACCATGTATTCGACAACACCCGACGCGGAAACCCGCTGCCCCACGACTAAGGGCCGAATACCGTGCGGATCGCGAAAAGCCACTAATCCGAACCCGGCGATGAGCGCAACGGCAGCATACCCACCTTCGCAGCGTTTATGCACCGTACTGATCGCCGTAAAAATATCTTCAGGCAGGGGCACGAGCTTTCCCAAGCGATGTAACTCGTGAGCAAACACATTGAGCAACACTTCTGAGTCGGAGTCGGTATTCAGGTGGCGCAAATCAGACTGGAACAGCTCGTCACTTAAAAATGCCGAGTTGGTTAAATTGCCATTGTGAGCAAGCGCGATGCCGTAGGGAGAATTCACATAAAAGGGCTGCGCAAGTGCCGCTCCAGAGCTACCTTGAGTGGGATACCTGGCATGCCCTATACCAAATCGACCCAATAACTGCGCCATATGAGTAGACCTAAATACATCTCGTACCAGCCCCTCTCCTTTGCGCTGCATTAACTTGCCATCCGAGCAGGTCATGATGCCTGCAGCATCTTGTCCTCGGTGCTGCAGCATGGTCAGTGCGTCGTAAATATCCGCTGCGACATCACGCTCTCCCACCATGCCAACCAATCCACACATATTACGATCCCAGCCCTAGAGCATTTCGCTAGATTCAATTGTCTCTTTTACTGTCTCAGTAGGTTGCGCCTGCATCACCTGATCAAAGTTCGCGCCAACCCACTCAGCCACCCAGTCAACCGGCGGCATGAGCACCGCCGAATCGAGCAGATCCTCATCAGAATCCGGTAACGCACCGCGCAATAAGACGCTGATCGCCGCGACAATAATCACTCCGCGTAACCAGCCAAACAGCCCCCCCAGTAATCGATTGCCAAGATGAAAGCCTGGCTGCCTCATCTGCTTAGACAAGAAGGCCGCAATGACACCGAACATCAGTAAGACGGCAATAAATATTAGAATCCAACCTAATAAAAAGCGCGTTGTTGGATCATCGATAAGCCCACTCATTAGATTGGCAACCGCTTCGACCAGGACATTGGCGGCCAAAAACGCGC
>JAOHHD010000030.1 GCA_028117185.1 Luminiphilus sp. | reverse complement strand
TCCAGGCCTGGGGTTGTGGCCATCCGTGGCCGCCTGAATTGTCGCCTGTCATCCTGACTTGCGGCCAGTTTCTCGCATAATGCGAGCTATGTAAAGCAAAATGCAAAAATAAATTACCCCAGATAAAAAGACGACCATAAACCTATTAATAACAACAGTTTATATGATTATTGCGTCATCTCAGATCACTGCCAAACGGCGTCAGGTTGAATAAAAAATCGACAAAATCGCGTTATGAGACGTTTTTCAGATGCTGCTGCTATGAGAAACACCCACTGTGTGATGCCGCTTCGAGGGCTATTTGATCGCCTCGACAAAGCTGTTACCGGGTGGCCACGGCCGTCTGCAATCTAGGGATCTAGCATGGCGCAATAGCGCGCTGATAGTCCTGCTGCGGAGCAATCGATTAAAGCTAAGCTATGCGAGGCGCCGTCATCGGCCAACGGCTGGTAACGTTGTAATAGGGTTGCTACGAAGACGGGGTCGGCCCAAATGCAGCCAGCAGACTCGAAGGCCTGCAAATCTGCCGCGCTAGGAAAGCTGAAGTACTTGCCACCAGACCCGGCTTGATAGCTTTCAAGGTCTTGGTTGACCGAGAGTCTTTGGATCGCATCGATCGTCGCTGCACAGCCTGTTTCATATAGCGATAAGACGTTGCTGAGATAACACCGCTGTGGGTCGAGTGGCGCTGAGCGTGTGGTAACAATGCGTCCGGTGTCGATGGAGGCATCTTCTATCCAGTGTAGGGTGCTACCCAGCAGGCTGTCTGCAGCCAACATGGCTCGGAAGGTTGCCATCACTCCCCGATAATGGGGTAGCCGACCGGAGTGCAGGTTCAGCACACCCCAAGTCGGTATGTCGATGGCTGCAGGTTGCAGAATGCGGCCATAGCGCAAGCTAATCACAAGATCGGGTTTGCTTGCGGCCAAGGCGGCGAGGCCGGCTTCGCCGTTGGGGTCGTTGAGACGCATCCAGGGGCGCTGCAAGAATGTGCCGAGCGCCGAAAAAGTAAGTAGCTCGCCCACGGCACTCGCGCGATCTAGAACAGGGAAAAGCAGGTCATTACAGAGCGTTTGCTCGAGAAAGTGCAGCCATTTCAAATCGGGGTGTGTAGCGGCTGCGTCGCCCACGTTATCAGACAGAAATAGGGTTAATGAGTGGTCGTTGGCCAGCTGTGGCAGCAACAGATTGAGTGCATAATTACTGTGCAAGTCTCGATTAGCGAGCAGGGTAATGTGCACTATGATTCGTTCTCTCGGGTCTCGATCAGGCAGTTTAGCGTGTGTGGTTCAGCGCTCACAATATTGAGACTGACAGCGCGCCTCATCACAGCTTGGGTATGGGAAATAGCTCCGTCCTAAGTCGGTGTTTTCGCGGGATCATTGCGACGCCTCGAGCGGCGATTGGTAGTCTCCTTTACTGCAGTTGACGACGGCAAGGCGGTGGCGGGAAACGCCTGTCATGCTGAGCACCAAGCACCCTGTGCCGATAGGTGAAAAGCCCCTGGTTCAGCGGGTTGAGTTGTCATGGCGGGCGATGTTTGTTTGACTGCGTCGCTTACACGAGTTGAATTAACGGGAGCGCCGGTGCGATGTTTCGAGTGATCACATGCAATACCAATGGCATCAGAGCGGCGGAGCGAAAAGGTTTCTTTCGTTGGCTTGCGAAGCAGAGAGCGGATGTTGTCTGCATTCAGGAAATCAAAGCGAAGGAGGTGCAGCTCACCGATCAGGCATTTTATCCCAAGGGCTATCACTGCTTTTATAATGAGGCGGAGCGGCCTGGCTATGCGGGAACAGCGGTTTTTACTAAGCACAAGCCGCAGAAGGTGATTACACGTTTGGATTGGGACATTGTCGATTCCGAAGGGCGGTACCTACAGGTTGACTTTCCGGGGCTGAGTGTCGTGTCTCTCTATGTCCCATCGGGGTCGGCCTCACCGATAGCGCAGGGCAGAAAGGATGGGTTTATGGAGCCCTTTTATGATCACATGGCCGCTTTACGTCGCAAAAGACGAGAGTTCATCATTTGTGCCGATTGGAATACCTGCCATCAAAATATCGATCTTAAAAATTGGCGCAGTAACCAGAAGAACTCGGGGTTCATGCCTCATGAGCGTGAATGGCTGGACCGGATTTACGACAACCTCAAGTGGGTCGATATCTTCAGAGAAATAACGGACGAGCCCGACTTATATACGTGGTGGTCAAACCGGGGGCAAGCGTGGGCAAACAACGTAGGCTGGCGGCTCGATTACATGCTCGCTACGCCAGGCTTGTCGGGAACAGGTCTGCGACAGTCAATCTATCGCGATGAGCGTTTTTCCGATCATGCCCCGCTGACGATTGATTTTGATCTCTCGCTAGAGGCGTAAACTGTGTTGGGCCCCAAAATAACGACAGTGCGACCGTCGTTGTCGATGGGATTAACCGTCACATATTGTTGAATACTGGCTCAGGCCTTAGAGTGTCGCCTTCCCCAAGGAGAAGTGTTTATGTTTATTGCTAATGCCTATGCGCAAGCCGCTACAGAGCAACCGCAGGGCGGTGGGTTATTTCTACCGTTGATGATGGTTGGTATTTTGCTGTTCATGTACTTCACGACAATCCGCCCTCAGCGCAAAAGACAAAAGGAACATGGTGCCATGGTCACCGCATTGCAGAAGGGCGACGAGGTGGCGTTGTCTTCAGGCATGCTGGGGAAGATCAGCTCGGTCGACGATAACTATTTAGTGCTTTCGGTGGGTAACGGCGTGGAGCTCAAGTTCCAAAAGATCCACGTGACCTCTGTGCTGCCCAAGGGCACGCTAAAGTCTGTTGGCGTTCAGTCTGATTAACTATCCACCTCGCCTTGATTTGGCGAGGCTACCGACGCCTCTGCATTTACTGCCGAGGGCATCGGCGCGCTGGGGCGCAGGTAAACGCATCTGGATTAAACGGGATGACCTGACGGGTTCTGCGTTGACCGGCAACAAAGTTCGCAAATTGGAGTTTATCGCTGCCCATGCGTTGGCAGAAGGTTTGACCACCTTGGTCACCTGCGGCGGCGTGCAGAGCAACCATTGTCGTGCCACTGCTTTAATTGCCGCTCAATTGGGATTGCACTGCCACTTAGTGTTGCGATCGGATGGCGACTCGGTCTCGACTACCGGCAATTTCTTAATGGATCAATTGGCTGGGGCGACCTATGAGATTCTGCCATCGACCCAATGGGGTCGAGGTGTCAAGGAAGCGTTTAGCAGAGTCGAGGCATCGTGCCTGCAGACAGGGCGACCCGCGTTGTTGATTCCAACCGGTGGCAGCGACAGCCTCGGGGTGTGGGGATATATTGCCGCCGCCGAAGAGCTTGGCAACGACTTGAGGGAAGCGGGGATTGAGCGTGCAGCAGTCGCCCTTGCTACTGGTTCAGCCGGGACACAAACGGGATTAACTGCCGGTGCGCTATTGCACGAACTGCCTGTGTCAGTTGTGGGCTATGCGGTCTGTGATGATAGTGATTGGTTTAATGCGCGAGTGTGCGCTGACTGGCGTGCGTCGGTGTTGCGATGGCCGCAATTGCCAGATATTGCGTTGGCGCCTTTGACTCGTGACCATTCGGTGGGGCCCGGTTACGGCAAAGCGGGTCCGGCAATCTATGCGCTGATCACCGAGTTGACGCGTCTCGAAGGGATTCCGTTAGATCCCGTCTACACGGCCAAGGCATTTCATGGCCTGATCACCGATATTGAGGCGGGGCATTATGACGATGTCGATGATATTGTCTTTGTGCACACGGGAGGCGTTTTTGGTCTATTTTCTCACGAGCAGGAGCTGCTCAAAGCAGCTGCTAGTGCCTCGGCTGTGGATTGAGAGAGCGAGAAACTGTTCGCAGTGTCTGTTCAGTGAGACCGATATCGTTTCAGGCTGCTCAATGAGTACGACTAAGATAAAGCAATGAATAACCGGCTGTTACTGCGATGATGGGTACGCCTCAGGATTGAAGGAGAGCATTCAAGTGGAAGCGGTTATTACTGAGATCAATGCATGGGCTTGGGGGGTACCGATGCAGGTGCTCCTGCTGGGCACCGGTATTTTCCTAACGCTGGGTCTGGGCCTGTTGCCATGGCGCAAGCTGGGATTTGCTTTCCGCCTTTTGCTAGGCGGGTTTAAAGGGCAGGGGGAGGGTGATATCCCTCCCTTTCGGGCCCTGATGACCTCGTTAAGTGCCACCATTGGTACGGGCAATATTGCAGGCGTCGCTACTGCGATGACATTAGGTGGCCCTGGGGCGTTGTTCTGGATGTGGTTGACTGCGCTGTTTGGGATGGCCATGAAATATGCTGAGGCGGTGCTAGCCGTTCGTTATCGTGAACAGGACGATCGCGGCGGATTCAGCGGTGGTCCCATGTATTACATTCGTAATGGCCTTGGTCCGCGCTTTGCCATTCTCAGTAGCGCTTTTGCGCTATTTGGTGCGATGGCGGGATTTGGACTCGCGAATACCGTGCAATCAAATTCGGTTGCTCAGGTGTTGGGGGATCAGTTTGAGGTCCATTGGCTGACCACGGGTCTTGTGCTCATGGTGGTTGTGGGCGCCGTAATTTTAGGGGGTATACGACGTATTGCGGCCACTGCCAGTGCGGTGGTGCCAGTGATGGCAATTGCCTATGTTGCGATGAGCGCGCTGGTCATTGCGCTCCATATCGAGCAAGTTCCTGAGGCCCTGGGTACGATCATTGACAGCGCTTTTAACGGCGCTTCAGCGGCTGGCGGTTTCGCCGGCGCGAGCGTTTGGGCGGCGATTCGTTTCGGCGTGGCGCGGGGTATCTTCTCCAACGAAGCGGGCCTGGGTAGCGCGCCGATCGCACACGCGGCGGCGCGGACTAATGAGCCGGTTGAGCAGGGCCTTATTGCGATGTTGGGCACATTTATTGACACGCTGGTAGTGTGCACGATGACGGGCTTGGTGATCATGCTGACTGGGGTATTGGAGTCTGGTATCTCCGGCGCTAGCTTGACTGCTTCTGCCTTCGGCTCGGCGATCCCGGGCGGCGAGCTGGTCGTTACGGTAGGGGTGGTGTTATTTGCAACCACGACGATGATCGGTTGGTCGTTTTATGGAGAGCGCTGTGTGGTCTTTCTATTTGGTACGCGGGGTATTATGCCGTTCCGGGTGCTCTGGGTACTGGCGATTCCTTTGGGTGCAGCAACCGACCTAGGCTTGATTTGGTTGATAGCGGATACGCTGAATGCCTTTATGGCGATCCCAAATTTACTTGCCTTGATCCTGCTGTCACCAGTCGTCTTTACGTTATCGAAATCGTATTTTACGCGTCACGCGGATGACGCGAAGGGCGATGCAATCTGATGGCCGACATGGGTCCGCAAAAGTTAGTGATCGCGATTTCATCAAGGGCACTTTTTAATTTGGATGATGCGCATCATATTTTTCAAACGGAGGGCCTGGAGGCCTACTCGAATTATCAGATCGAAAAAGAGGATGATATTTTAGAGCCCGGTCAGGCCTTTGCGATGGTGAAAAAGTTGCTGGCGCTCAATCACCAACTCAGCGAACCGTTGGGTATTGAGGTGATTTTGCTCTCTCGTAACAGCGCTGATACCGGTTTGCGCGTCTTTAACTCTATTGAGCACTACGGTCTTGGTATTACGAGGGCCGCCTTTTGTGGTGGCGAGCCGCCGTGGCGCTACATCGAAGCATTTGGTTGTCAGTTATTCTTGTCCGCTGAGGGTGAGGATGTTCGTGTGGCACTGGCTAATGGCGTGGCAGCCGCGACGCTGGTTTCGAGTGCAACAGGCGATATGGGCGATCAGCAGCTGCGCATCGCTTTCGATGGTGACGCCGTGGTCTTCTCAGATGAAGCAGAGCGCGTCTATAAAGAGGAGGGGCTTGACGCCTTTGCCGCCAGTGAGTCTGCTGCCCGCAAGCAGCCGCTAATGGGTGGCCCCTTCAAGCAGTTTCTGGCCTCGCTGCAGCGTCTGCAACAAGCGCTACCGGCAGAAGATCCCCCGTTGCGGACGGCGTTGGTGACGGCTCGTTCGGCGCCCGCGCACGAGCGTGTCATCAGAACATTGCGCGCTTGGGATATCCGCATTGATGAATCCATTTTTCTCGGCGGTCTAACCAAGACAGCGTTTTTAAAAGCCTATCGAGCTGACGTCTTTTTTGATGACCAGCAGGTGCATTGTGACCATGCAAGTGGCCACATCCCCACGGGCCATGTGCCTCACGGCGTGGCCAATTCGGAATAATTGGGTCTAAAAGACTATTTTTTTATTACCAAACGCTGGTGCCTGCGCATAAAGCCAGTTAGGCTTTCCCTCTAAGCAAAGGTCTGAGGGGCTTTGGTGGTATGAAGTTGCAGCAATTACGTTATATCTGGGAAGTCGCACATCACGACCTCAACGTGTCAGCGACTGCGCAAAGTCTATTTACCTCTCAACCCGGTATTAGTAAGCAGATTCGACTGTTGGAAGATGAGTTGGGGGTTGAGGTATTCGCTCGCAGCGGCAAGCATCTGACGCATATCACACCGGCAGGTGAGGTCATATTGGAGCTGGCAGGAGAAATGCTTCGCAAAGCCGACTCGATCAAGCGGGTGGCACAAGAGTTCTCCAATGAAAGATCAGGCACCTTGTCGATTGCGACGACGCACACTCAGGCGCGATATGTACTACCTGAGGTCATTCAACGCTTTATGAGTCAATATCCCGACGTGTCACTGGTCATGAAGCAAGGAACACCGCCCCAAGTCGCGCAGATGGCAGCGGACGGAGAGGTGGATTTCGTGATTGCGACTGAGGCACTGAATCAGTTGTCGAGTCTGATCACACTGCCTTGTTATCGTTGGAATCGCTGTGTTGTCGTTCCTCAGGGGCACCCGCTTGCTGCGCTTCAGCATTGCTCTTTAGAGGCGATCGCTGAACATCCGATCGTGACCTATACAACGGGCTTCACGGGTCGGTCAAAGTTAGATGAGGCATTTAGTGATAGAGGTCTGCAGCCCAAAGTGGTTTTCACCGCAGTAGATGCAGATGTCATTAAAACTTATGTGCGGCTTGGCCTTGGGATCGGGCTTATTGCAGGGATGGCATATGACGAACAGCTAGATCATGATCTTGTGAAAATTGATGCTTCGCACCTGTTTGCCAGCTCCGTAACAAGCCTTGGATTCCGCAAGGGGAGCTTTCTTCGTGGCTATATGCACGACTTCATCCATGAGTTAGCCCCACACTTGGGGCGGGATCTTGTTCAAGAGGCGCTATCTAGGGCGAAGCTCGTTGACAGAGTGGCCTTGTATGACGGTATTGAGCTCCCTGAACATTAATGGGGGGCCTCTAGCCCTCTCATAATCGGCCCGATTTTATCCAAGGTTTCTTGGTACTCAGCCTCCCAGAGGGAGCTTGCCGTAATGCCGCCCCCGCCCCAGCAATACAGCATTGAACCTTTGGCCTCGAGGGTGCGGATGGCAATGCTACTCTGCAGCCAGCCGTCACCGGTCATCGCGAACAGTGAGCCGCAGTAGGCGCCTCGTGCATGTGGCTCCAGTTCAGCAATGATTTCGACCGCGCGTTTTTTCGGCGCGCCGGTAATCGAGCCGCCGGGTGAGGACGCAATCATGACACTTCCAGCGCTGATCCCGCTGGCAAGTTGTCCTGTAACCGTACTAATCAAGTGATGGACATTGTCGAAGCTGTAGAGGCCGCACAGCTCAGTGACCTTGACAGATCCCGTCTCGCAAAACCGGCCCAAGTCATTGCGTAACAGGTCGGTAATCATGACATTTTCGGCGCGATCTTTATCGGAGGAGAGGAGTGAGGCCGCGGACGCCTGGTCGGCCTTCACATCATCATGTCGGGCAGCGGTGCCTTTAATCGGCTGGGTAGTGATTACGCCATCATGGATCTGTAAAAAGCGTTCGGGAGATAGCGACAGGATCGCGTGGTTATCGCCATGACGCAGAAACCCAGAGAAACCGCCGGCCAGCTTGCCTCTCACGGCGCGATAAGCCGCCCATGGATCGCCTTGTAGCGTTGCTTCAAATCGCTGAGCATAGTTAACCTGGTAGCAGTCTCCCGCTAAAATATACTGCTGTATGCGATCTATTGCCCCGCGATAGTCGCTCTTGCTGATACAGGGTTCAAAGGGCTTGGTAATGGCAAAGGTGCTGTGGTCACAGGCTTCGCCATTCTCCAAGATTTTGATGACGGCGTGGCGAGTGGCCACGGGACAGCCGGGGTGAAAAATAACTTTGGTCGCGCGCGCAGCGAAATCCGAGATCATCAGCCAATGATAAACATGAGCCGCCGATGCACAGGGTGCGGCAGCATCGCCCATAAGGTTGCTAGCGGGCGTATCGTAATCGAGGTGGCCGACGGCAATACAGCCGTTCCACCTGTCGGTGGATGGTGCTGCTGGCTCTGAGCGGCTGGCCTGAGCAAGCTCCTCCTCTACCGCCGTCATCCAGCGGCCCATATCCCCCGAATAATCCTGCAAGGTATGGCGCGTTGTTGGCAAGGCAGTGAGTAATTCACGCTCAGCGCCACCGGCTTGATTGCCACTGTCCAAATAAGCAAAGCCGGGCAAGTGAGCAAATAAGGTTGCCCAATCGACCAAACTGCGCTCAAACGGCAGTGAAATGGTGTGCTCTGCTACCGACATAAGTGACCCTTCAGCGGCCAGGGGTAAAATTGACAGACAGTGGTAAGGATAAGTAATGTCGCGGTCTATGCACAGCGCGGTGTACACTTATCGGTTGATCATCGCCGCTGTGGGTGAGATTGCATCGTTTCCTATCTGAGAGCTCGTCAATGAACAATGGTACCGAAGAGGTCATTCCCGCAGGCGTGACCGTGTCACTAGAGAACCCATTTACAGCCGCTCAGGATGAAGTCGAGCCTGCTGGCCGTTATGAGGCAACCCTCAGTCGTGGTGCAGAACTGCGCGAGAAGCCTTTTAGGGCGGCAGGAACGCCCAATCGTCTTCGTCAGCATTTAAAGGGAAGGATGACGGTCTGGGAGCGAATTCGTTACTTGGCAGACGACACCCCCCATGTGCTCTATCAGAACTGGGGACCCAATTTAGATGGCGCCTCGCTGGTTACCGCCATCATCTCAGTCAATGGCCGCGATGTCGCCGTTTATGGGCACGATTTTACGGTTCGCGCGGGATCGATGGATGCCACCAATGGCAAGAAATTAGCGCGTCTTTTTGAGTTGGCGGCCAAGCGCCGGATTCCAGTGGTCGGGTTAAATGATTCTGCCGGCGCCTATATTCCTGCAGGTGTTGGTGGTCTTGATGGATACGCAGACGCCTTCACCGCATTGCGTAAAATCAGTGGCATTGTGCCCAGTATCATGTGCATGTTTGGTTTCAATGCGGGTGGCGGCAGTTATTTGCCTCGGCAGGGTAGTTTCTTGATTCAGCCGAGGGATACTTTTTTCGGACTGACTGGACCTGGCGTCGTCAAAACCGTTCTAGGCGAGGATATTACCCCCGACGAACTCGGTGGACCGATGGTGCATAGTCAGACCGGTGTGACAGATTTTGTCGTTGAGGATGAGGTAGCCGCACTCAGAAAGGTGAAGGAGTTGCTGCGCTATCTGCCCGACTCGAATCAGTCGCTTGCGCCCTACAGAGAAACCTCTGACCCGATAGATCGTCGCACAGTTGACGTGGACATCCTCTTAAAAAAGGCCTTCAACTCACCGACCGGATTTAATACTCCCTTTGACATCAGCATTATGATCCAGCAACTCTGTGATCATGGTGATTTTTTAGAAACCCAAGCGGATAGAGCGCGCAATACCATCACGGCATTAGGTCGAATGGGTGGCAATGTGGTGGGTTTCGTCGCCAACAATTCCGCCGTGGCCTCCGGACAAATCGATATCGATGCCGCGTACAAAAACGCACGTTTTATTCGCTTTTGTAATCTGTACAACATTCCTGTGATATTCCTCGAGGATACGACTGGCTTTTTGCCCGGTCGAGAACAGGAGCACAGAGGCATCGTGCAGGCGGGGCGCGCGATGCTCGACGCCATTGTCGATTTGCGCACCCCACGGTTTCTGGTGTTGGTCCGTAATGCCTTCGGTGGAGCCTATGCCTCCTATAACAATTACGCAACTGGCGCAGATTTTGTCGTGGCCTTGCCGACAACGCGGGTCGCGGTGATGGGGCCAGCGGGCGTCGAGTATGTGTATAAAGACGAGCTTAAAAAAATCAGAGCACATCGTGACACACGCATTCAGGCGGAGAGCGAAGCGCGCGCGGCGCAGGGTCTGTCAGTAGCGGAGGCAGACAAAGAAGCGGCTTTAGCCGTTGATGCGCTGATTAAAGCAGAAGAGGCGTCTTTGGCTCAGCGCTACGAACAAGAAATTATGAATCCCGAGGAGGCGCTGAGTTTGGGCTCCATTTCTGAGATTGTGATGCCTGCGGATTTGCGTGCGGTTTTGGCGCGACAGATGGCGTTTTGTTTGCGTCATTATCAGCCTGGACCGATGCAGTCGGTGCAGCGCGAATTTCATTGATTAGTGGTTGGGAGAGACATCGGTTTGGGTATTCAGCACTATCTCAATAATCCGCTTATTCACGCGGATCGTCGCAGCAAGCTATCTGCGTCGCCATGGCGCGAGCGCTTTCTATGCAGCGACTTAAAGCCTCTTATTATCTGTCGAGGTCCGATTCGTAAAGAGGCCATGGACGTCTTCCAGGAAATGGGTATTGATCAATATGGCATCCTATTGTCCGAAAAGGATTCGATTGTTTATCGCGGCGCGTTAGCGCCCGAGCTGAGAGTGCTTACAGATCCTGATCGAGTCCATCGGGTGCCTGATTATAGTGGCGCGACTAAGGAGGAGCGCGAGCAGCGCATTGTCGACATCATTCATATCGCCCATGAGTATCGCTACAACGCTATTTTCGCCGGTTATGGTTTTATGGCCGAAGATGAGCAGATGGTCGCGGCGATGGAAGCTGCTGGCTTGATCTTTATCGGTCCGTGCTCGCGGACCGTTCGCCAAGCGGGACTAAAAGATGAGGCCAAGCGCACTGCACTACGCGTGGGCGTATCGGTCACGCCAGGTATCGATAATGGCACCACGCTGACGTTGTTAAAAAAATATCCTGATAAGGCAGCTTTAGAGGCGTTGGTAGCAGAGCACGGGTTGGTGCTAACGCCCGGTGACAGCGATGAAGATCAGCTGGAAGGCTTAGCAGAGCGCGTTCTGACGGCCAGTTACAAAAAGGGTATTGATCTGTATACCGTGGATGAACTGAGTGAGACGCTGACCGAAGCCGTTATCAAGATGAGTGAGCAGTATCCACAGAATCGTGTCCGTCTAAAAGCCATTGGCGGTGGTGGTGGAAAAGGGCAGCGAATCGTTCCACTGGGTGGCGCTGAAAAAACGTCTGAACTGGTCCGTGAGATCCTCAATGAAGTCAAGACAACGGGCGTGGGCGATAATAAGAACGTGTTGGTTGAGTTAAATATCGAAACAACCCGACACCAGGAAATTCAGGTTATCGGTAATGGCGAATGGTGCATTACGCTAGGCGGCAGAGATTGTTCGTTACAAATGCATGAGCAGAAACTACTTGAGGTATCGGTCACTCGGGAGTCATTGCAGGCGGCTCAGCAGAGAGCGGAGCATTCTGGTGCACTAGAGGAGGCCGCGGTCCTTGCTCAGGACATTCTGACCCTCGACGCCATGGAAGATGAGGCAACTCGATTCGGCGAGGCTGTTGGTCTCGATTCTGTCTCTACCTTTGAGTGCATTGTTGACCGAGACAAGCATTTCTTTATGGAGATGAATACCCGGATTCAAGTTGAGCACCGCGTCTCTGAGCTCTGCTATGCCCTGCGGTTTGCCAATCCTGATGACGCCGACGACAGTTTTGTCGTCGAATCATTGGTTGAGGCGATGGTGTTGCTAGCAGCTCACGGACAACAGCTGCCCAAGCCGGAGCGGATTCCTAGGCTGTCTGACAGTCTGGAAGCGCGGCTCAATGCCACCAACGACGCGCTCCAACCCAGTGCGGGGGGCATGGTGGAGTATTGGTCTGATCCTATCGAGGGTGAGATTCGCGATGATCAGGGGATCAGCTTGCATAACCCCGATACCGATGTATTCATGGAATACACGTTGGCAGGTGCTTACGATTCAAATGTGGCACTGCTGCTCACAGTGGGCGGGGCACGCGAAACCGCCTACGAGCAAATGGCGGAGGTGCTGCGCTCGACACGACTGCGTGGCCGAGAGTTGCAGACTAATCTCGCCTTTCATTACGGATTGGTGCATTGGTTCTTGGGGCGGACGGTGAATGCTCGTCCGACAACTCGTTTCATTGTGCCTTACCTCACCGCGGTCGGCGAATTAGCCCAGGAAGCTGGCAGAGTCGACGTCAAAATTGCTTGGCAGCAATTGTGTGCGGCAAGGGTGGCTGACGCGGAAGCCGACGGGGCCGCTTTAAACAAGGTGCTAGCATCGAAAGAGAGTCTGTTGCTTAGGCCCATCGTACAGTTAATGGCATCGCCTCACTTACTCTCGGGGTGGCTTAGTCAGAATCAAAACGCCTTTCGCTTTGAACAGGGTCATTTTGAGTGGGCCGATAACCCTGTTGAAGTGCTTGCCGACACATATCATTTTCTGCGTCTTGACTGGAATGAGAGTTTGCCTGCTTCCAGCACTATCTGGGATCACGACCACCAAATATTGACCGACGCAGAAGATTTTTATGCTGAGTTATCGCGCCGATTTGAGTGCGATGATTGGTCTGCCATTGCTGCGCTCATCGCCAATCAGGCACCAGAGGGTGTAGCCGCTGCTGACTGGGCCGCCATACAGGCGGCTCATAGAGGTTACCAAGCGGGCATGGAAATACTGGAACTATTGCCAGCGATGGCCCGCTTTACCGGCTTTTACGACCTCGGTGTGAATGCAGATATGACCATCACCTTTCCAGAGCGGCTCCTCGATGAGGGGCACCAGAAGGCGATGAGTAAGGCGCTCGCTCCGCCGCCGGTTGCCAAGTCTGATGAGATCGTCGCCGAAAGCGGCGGCATGTTCTACGGTCGCGAGGCGCCCGAGGCCCCACTTTACGTGGAGCAGGGGCAGCATTTTGAGGCGGGTGAGCCGCTTTATCTTGTCGAAGTAATGAAGATGTTCAACAAGGTACTCGCCCCTTTCTCAGGCACGATCGACGAGGTGCTGGTGGAGGGTGATGGCGTAATCATCGCCAAAGGGCAGCCGTTGTTTCGCGTCACTCCCGACGAGAAGGTGGACATTGTCTCCGAGGAGGAGGTTGCGTTATCGCGGAGAGAGCACACCATAGAGCTCGTTAAGCTCTTTATCTGATGATGATATTAGGATACCCATTGCATGATTACTGCACTTGACCATATCGCCATTGCCGTTCCTGATTTAGAAGCAGCCGTGGCCCGTTTTTTGGAGGACTTTGGCCTGCAATATGACGGTGATGAGGTGGTTGAGGCCGAAAAAACCGCTACGGCTTTTTTCAGCGTGCCGGCGACACACATTGAGCTTGTTCATCCGGTAGCAGGCAGTGGTCCG